>NZ_JBFRDA010000009.1:0-271665 GCF_052113345.1 Pseudarthrobacter sp. YAF2
TTGAGGAGGTGTTGAAGGTTGGGGTGTAGATATAAAACATGACTTTGAGGAGGTGTTGAAGGTTGGGGTGTAGATATAAAACATGACTTTGAGGAGGTGTTGAAGGTTGGGGTGTAGATATAAAACATGACTTTGAGGAGGTGTAGAAGGTCGGAGTGTAGATACGAAGCTCAACCTTCCCGCGCTCTGCGTAACTGACTGCGGCTTGCTTCCTCCGGCTGTGTCACACGCTCTCCGTGGCAATCGTGGGCTTCATCGTGATCACCACTCTGCTGAACATCCTGGGCATCAACGTGGCGGACAAGGCCAACTACGTGCTGATGGCGTTCCAGCTGCTGGTGCTCGTGTTCTTCGTGGCGCTGGCCATCGGCAACGTGGTGTCCGCCAACGGTGGCGGGGGACTGGCCAGCGGGCAGCCGTTCTTCAACGACACCTCCAGCTTCGCCACCGTCTCCGCCGGCGCGGCGATCGCCGCGTACTCGTTCCTGGGGTTTGACGCCGTCACCACCCTCACCGAGGAGACCATCAACCCGCGCCGGACCGTGCCGCGGGCCATCATGCTTGTGGCCCTGATCGGCGGCGGCATCTTCGTGGCGGTGTCCTACGTGACCCAGCTGGTGCACCCCGGCGGGGTGTTCGAGGGCTCGGCGTCCGCGGCCAGTTCCATCGCCCTGCAGATCGGCGGGGAGCTGTTCGGGGCCGTGTTCCTGGCCGAGCTGGTGGTGGCGCAGTTCGCCTCCGGCCTCGCCGCGCAGGCCAGCGCGTCCCGCCTGATGTACGCGATGAGCCGCGTCTCCGTCCTGCCCAAGGCGGTGTTCGGCAAGCTCAATGAGAAGTTCCACACCCCGGTGGCGAACCTGGTCATCACGGGCGTCATCAGCCTGATCGCGCTGTTCCTGGACGTGGCCACGTCGACGTCGTTCATCAACTTCGGTGCCTTCACCGCCTTCACGCTGGTGAACGTCTCGGTGGTGTTCCACTACGTGCGCCAGCACCGGGCCGGGCACCAGCTGAACCCCGTGTCATACGTGGTGGTCGAGCGTGACCGGCAGTCGGAGCGTTGCTCGACCCAATCAAAACCTACACCTTGTCCTTGGGCCAGGAAGCGGGCGAGTCGTACCTCTGTGCGGCCCATAGCAATGCTCGTTTTTGCATCGGACTTGGACGCCGCCTGAGATTCTTGCTCGGGTGAACTGTCGCAGATTTCGAATGGAAGTATATATGGTATGGGAATGAGAGCACATCTTCCCGGAACACCCGGAAACATGAAATCAGCGGCAACGGCCTTAGCCCTTCTCGAAAAGGAGTTGCGCGCAATGAATATTTTTCATTTTGAATGGCCGCAGCATGTGGATTCAGGAATCGACTTGGTCGGCTTTGCCACGCTAGCACGGGAAAAAGAGGACGATCGAGGTGCTGCGACCGCATTTGTGGCCGGCTTTCAAGCTAAAGGAACCGATGAGTACTTCACGGAGAACCAGGGGCGATCGGTGCAAATCGGGCAACATGAAGATTATTGGAAGAGTGCGACACTTCCAGTCTTTGTTGCCAGGATAAGCAACGATGGTAACGCGCTCCTCATAGAGGACGCGCTTTCATCTCTTCATGGCATATCGCTGATACCTACATACGCTGGTCGTCTCAAGAGCATACCAACAAAAGTGACGATTCAGTCTGCAGCCACTGATATCCGATTGCGTATGTTCGCGCATGCTCTGGCTCCGTGGGTTTCCCAGCGACTGCGTTCCAGGACACTCGCACATGAAGATGAAAGTTGGGGGTTAAACGCACAATCAGCTTGGTCGCTGCTTGACTATGTGGCCGGACGTTATTCTGCATTCCCAATTCCCGGCTCGTGGACGGATGTCACTCAATACTTTAGGCTTGTAAGTTTCCTTTTTGACGATTTCAATTTTCGTAACCAACTATTGGACGATTTGAAAGTACGAAGGCTCGAGGCGGTGGATGATGAGGCTTACGGATGGGATGAGGAGTTTGTTTCAGAAAAGGCAAGGAGTTACGGAAAATCAATTCAAGGCGGTGCATACAGGCTGCTTGGGGGCATGGTGGAGCTAATACATAGATTTGAGTCCGTTCACGCCTCGTTAACTGCGGTACCGCGACCAAATGAACATACGCTAAAGGCTTTCAGGACTAAACTTGCCGAGTATCGCAAAAATGAAACGCGGGAGAATGCTCATGCCTACAAGCAAGCTGATGAAGCGCATAGCCGCCCTCGGGAAGCCGCAGCACGGCACGACGTCGAATATGCAATTGCGGTAACTAAAGAAGTGTGGAACGGAGCAGCAGCCGCGCTGGATTGCACACATCAGCAATTTGCCGATGAAGTCCTCCGATTTGCAGGCTCTCTTCGTTCTCCAGCTGGCAACGCTATTGGCGAAGTCGCCGAAGGCCGACTCGACCTTGAATCGGCGTTATATGAAGCCTTGCGACCCTGGGCTGCTACAGCCTTTTATGTCCGGCATTGGACATGATCCTATACAATATGGTCGAGCTTTGAGAAAGTTTGTGTATGGCCCCTGGCAGGTGTCATATAGCCAACCTCAACTTTTTGTCTTCTAGCTCTCCCCGCTAACTCGAGCTGGAACTGCCGATCTCGTCTTCCTTAAATTTGTTCCGTGTGAACAGTGAACAGCGACTTATTGGGTTATTGCTGCCGAGACTAATAGCCTGGCCTAGTGAACACACCTGACTGGGGATCAGAAATGGAACAACTGCCCGAAGGTCTATATGAGTTGCTCAGTACTGAAGGCCTGAGGACAAGCTTGTCCAAAGTTTCTGAACTGCAACCACTCTATGGGCGCATCGATGACGAAGACTCTCCGGATATCCTTGCCCGTCATGTGGCTGGCGCTGTTCGGAAGGCTCTCGCCGAAGCAAATCCCACTAACCGAGTTGCTCTAGCAAACCGACTTCTTCAGGAGCTTAGGTGTGACGACCTGGTCTTGGATGTCCCTGCCCAACTCCAGTCCCTCTACCGCCCCGACGTGCTCAAGCGCAGACAACTCCGTCGGCCCACTACAAAGCTGAGTGAATCCGCGCTTCTCACCAACAGCAAGGATGATCCCAACCTTGCTGCTGAGCTCCGGGCCGAGATGGAGTCCGCCGATACGGTGGATCTCCTTTGCGCCTTTATTCGCTGGACCGGCCTGAGGCTCCTGCAGCCGGCACTTGAGCGGCTCAAAGAACGAGGCGCCAAGCTCCGAATCATTACCACTACGTACATGGGCGCCACGGAACGTCGAGCCATTGACGAGCTCGTGAACCGGTACGGGGCCGAGGTGAAGATCAGCTACGAAACGCAGGCAACCCGGCTGCACGCTAAAGCCTGGCTGTTCCGGCGTAACACCGGCTTCGACACCGCATACGTGGGCAGCTCCAATCTGAGCCAGGCGGCACTGTTGGATGGTCTGGAATGGAACGTCCGGCTCAGTTCCGTGGCAACGCCCGCTCTCCTGCAGAAGTTCGAAGTCACCTTCGACAGCTACTGGGAGCAGCGGGCTTTCCAGAGCTACGACCCGGAGCGCGACGGCGAGAGGCTGGACGATGCGCTGGAACGAAACGGCGGCCGACGCACCGCGGCGCCGGACGCGCCCACCGGTCTTGAGGTGCAGCCGTTTCTCCACCAGGAGGAGATGCTGGAGGACCTGGAAGCGGAGCGGCTCAAGGGTTTCAACCACAACCTTCTGGTTGCCGCGACGGGCACCGGCAAAACAGTCATCGCTGCCCTGGACTACAAACGGCTAAGCGAAACTGCCGGAAGAGATCTAAAACTGCTCTTCGTCGCCCACCGGCAGGAAATTTTGAAGCAGGCGATGCGCACCTACCGTGACGTCATGCAGGACGGCGCCTTCGGGGAGCTCTACGTGGGGGAGCACAAGCCGCACGAGTGGAAGCACATCTTCGCCTCAGTCCAATCGCTGTCATCGCTCGGTATCGAACAGCTGGAGCCGGACTTTTTCGATGTCGTCGTAATCGATGAATTCCACCATGCCATGGCACCGACATACCGCCACCTGCTCGACCATCTCAAACCGCAGCAACTCCTCGGGCTCACCGCTACACCGGAGCGCGGCGATGGCGTCGACGTCGCCAAAGAGTTCTTCGACGGCCGGACCGCCAGCGAGCTAAGGCTTTGGGACGCCCTGAATGCTGACCTGCTGGTGCCGTTCCACTACTTCGGCGTCTCCGACGACGTCGACCTGAGCCAGTTGGAATGGAAACGCGGCAACTACGACACCACCCAGCTGAGCGCCCTCTATACGGGCAACGATGCCCGCGCCGCCAAGGTCATCCGCGAACTCAGGGACAAGGTGACCAACACCGACCAAATGCGGGCCATCGGCTTTTGCGTCTCCGTGCAGCACGCCCACTACATGGCTGAGGTGTTCAACCGGGCCGGCATTGCGTCCGTGGCCGTTGACGGCACTACTGACAATGCTGACCGGGAGGAAGCCCTCCGGCGCCTGGGGCAGCGGGAGATCAACTGTATCTTCGCCGTCGACCTTTTCAATGAAGGCCTGGACCTGCCGCAGGTGGACACCATCCTGCTGCTCCGGCCCACGCAGAGTGCCACGGTCTTCCTCCAGCAGCTGGGACGCGGTCTGCGCCGCGCTGAGGGCAAGGCAGTGCTGACGGTCCTGGACTTCATCGGCCAGCAGCGCCGTGAGTTCCGCTTTGATCTGCGCTACCGGGCTCTGACCGGTTACGGGCGCAAGGAGCTGGAGAAAGCTGTTGAGGACGAGTTCCCGTACCTGCCGTCGGGGTCGCAGATCGTCCTCGACCGGGTGGCGCAGAAGGTGGTGCTGGACAACATCAAGGCACAGCTCCGGTTCAGCCGGGCACAGCTGGTCCGGAATATTGCCTCGTACGCCGAGACCGAGCTGGAGGCCTATCTGGAGCGGTCAGGGAACGATGTGAAGACGATCTACCGTTCCACCAGGGACTCGTGGACCGGTTACCTCCGCCAGGCAGGGCTGATCGAGGGGCTTTCACCCCTCGAGACCGTGTTGCGCGGGAAGCTCGAGGAACTGTCAGACGCGGAGGAAAAGAAGCTGCTGGGCCGCATGGCCGCGCTCATTCACGTGGACGACCCGGAACGCGCCGCGGCCTATTCCATGCTGGTTGCTCCCGACGCTCCCCGCTACGCCGACCTCGGCATGCGTGAGAAGGCTTACGCTCGCATGCTCTTCTATACGCTGTGGGATGACGGCGGAGGATTCAAGACGTACGACGACGGCTTGGACCACCTGCGCGGCTACCAGTTTGTGTGCCGCGAGATCCGCCAGGTGGTGAAGCTGGGAGTGGCGGCATCGAAACATGCAGCGAAAAGCCTTGGCGCCGGATTGCAGCACATCCCGCTGCTGTCACATGCCACCTATCGGCGCGAGGAGGTCTTGGCGGCGCTGCAGTACGGTTCGCTTGAGCAGGGCAAGAACATTCAGCACCGGGAAGGCGTCGCATGGTGTCCTGCAACTTCTACCGACGCCTTCTTTGTCACCCTGAACAAGGACGACAAGAAGCATTCGGCAACGACGATGTACAAGGACTACGCCATCAGTCCTGAGCTGTTCCACTGGGAGTCGCAGAATGCCACATCACCGAAGAGCCCGACCGGACGGCGCTACCTGGACCGGGCTTCCCACGGCTCGAGGATTTTGATCTTCACGAGGGACACGGCCGATGACGAGACCGGGCTGACAGTTCCCTACACGTGCCTTGGGCAGGTGGACTACGTACAACACACCGGCGAGAGGCCGATCGCCATCACCTGGAAGCTGCACCGGCCGATGCCGACGGACGTATTCAAAACAGCGGCGGCCGTTGCTAACTGATGTGTCCCCGACTTTATGACTCATAACATGCACTCGAGATTTTGGAATAAGAACAGCCATCCCCGGGGGGAGTGACGACATTGGCCAAGCTAAGACACTTCACTGTGGCGGAGTTGATGGGAGCCGGTTTTGATGGGTTCATTCCGTTCAGCAGCATCCGTCAGCAATATTCTCAGGGGGACGGCGGTATACCAATGTCACCAGGCGTCTATGTTGTTGTAAGGCCGAGCACGGATCCTCCGACGTTCCTGGCCAAAGGCTTCGGCGGCACGCACAAAGCCAAGAAGGCGAACGTGCCGGTTGCCGAGTTGGCTGCCAAATGGGTTCCGGGGGCCTCGGTGCTTTACATCGGTAAAGCCAGCCAGCGCAAGAGCCTTGATGGCTTGTGGGGTCGTATCAGCGAATACGAGAAGGCTGGACACCGAGGCCAGACCCACAGCCACAGCGGCGGCGAACGCATCTGGCAATTAGCGGATGCCCAGGACCTACGGGTGGCTTGGAAAGTCGTGCCTAACAAAACCGAAAAGAGGCTGGAAACGGCCATGATTCTGGCCTTTATGGATAGGTACGGGCGAATTCCGTTCGGTAACCGAAAGGCCAGCTAGTGAAACGCCCGTCCCGTCACGCGAGGCTTAGCCCTTAGTTTTCGCTGTCACTGTCACCCGTCTGACCATCGGCTTCACCAGGTTCATCAACGGCATCGTCAGGACCATCTGAGTTCTGCATCTTCTTGAAAGCTGCCTTCAGCTTTGCTTTTGCCGTCGCTGTGCTCACCTTACGTTCCTCAGACATGGACTTGTACTGGGTTACGACGTATTTGCTGAACTTAACACATCCCACGGCCACGGCCACCAGTGCGACACCAACGACAAGGCCTTCCGCATGCTGCTTAAGAGCAGCATCATCCACGGCGTCGGATTGAAGCTGCTTGATGTACGTATCCGCGTCTCGGGTGAATTCCCCGTACCTACCTAAGTTGTCTATGTTGCTCACAGCGAATTGCCCCTGCTCTGTAAATCATTGTTGCCCAGACTTCGTACTTCACATCTTCGCAGATGCCCTAGAGTTGTAAGGAAGCGCTTCAGGGTGGAGTTCCCTCGGGAGGGGTCGGCACTCGGATTGGCGAAACCATATGAAAACGCCCAGGTCAGGTGGCTTTGATCCTTCCGGGGCAATTCCAGGTCAGGCGAAGCACATATTTGCGGCAGAACCCCAAAAGTCAATTCAGTTTCCGTTAAACCGACGGGTTAGAGAAGTAGAGCGGGGCAGGGTGGCTCAGATCGGCGGCATTGGTCAGATTGTCACCAGCTGCACATAGCTTGAGCGCCGCAGCGGGCCTCCCGCTGCATACTGACTATTCGGTACGACTTTTAGTACTTCAGATAGTTTCCACTCTGACATAGTCACCTTTTGTGGCCTTCAAACTGTAGAGTCCGCTGTGACGGAAGAACTTGCGGCTTGGGGGAATAATGGATTTTGGAAAATTTCTGGAAGAGCAAGAAACCGCGTTGCCGGTTGAACCGGGTGAGCTTCACGAGCAGTTGCCCAACAAAGTTCCTGGATATGGGTACCTGCGTGACGTGCAGGCTCAGGTTCTTACGGCCTGGCATGCTCGACGGGAGGAACGTGACCTCGTCATAAAGGTGAATACGGGTGGTGGTAAGACCATAGATGGCTTGGTCATACTGCAGAGCTGCCTCAACGAGGGGGTGGGCCCAGCACTCTATGTAGCTCCAGACAAGTACTTAGCAAAGCAGGTTCTGCAAGAGGCTTTCAACTTAGGCATCGCCACCGTTACGAACCCCGATGACGCCCGGTACCTGCGAGGTGAAGCCATCGCCGTGGTGAACGCACACAAGCTGTTCAATGGTAGGACGGTCTTCTCCGACGATCGGACACCGGCGGCCCCCGTCCCAATTGGAACCGTTGTTATTGACGATGCGCATGCGGCGATCGCCACAACGCGAAAGCAGTTGTCGCTCACCATCGCTCGACCACGACTAGGTGCTCCGGTGGATTCTGAAACGGACTCAATGTTCGAGGACCTACTCGATCTCTTTCGTGAGGATTTACATCAGCAGTACCCAGACGGCCTCCTAGACATCATCGAAAGGAGTCCGGGGGCTTTGATCCGGGTTCCGTTCTGGTCTTCGAGGGGGAAAGTCGAGGAGGCTCGTAGCATCCTGCGTGCTCACACAAAGTCAGGGCAGAAGCTTTATTACCCCTGGCCAGCCGTGAGCAGGGTACTGCACCTCTGTCGCGTCGTGTTCAGCAGCACGGAAGTGACTATTACACCGCCTTGCCCTCCAATCGCGCATGTCAGCAGTTTCGCTGGCGCAAAGCGCAGGATCTATCTCTCGGCGACGATGGCGGACGACAGCGTACTCGTTACCGACTTTGGTGCCAGTCCTGAAAGCATCAAGAACCCCATAAATCCCCTTACAGCCGGTGACATTGGGGAGCGCATGATCATTGCGCCACAAGATATAAACGGGAGCATCACTAGTGACGAAATCCGGAAGGCAATAGTAAAACTGAGTGTCGACTACAACACAGTCGTGCTTGTGCCCAGCAACGCTGCTATGGCTGCATGGCCCGAGGCGGATAGGACGGCGAGTGCTGACGACATTGAAGGCGACGAACATCCAAGTAGTTACTGCGGCTGCCTCCATGACGAACTCCCCCTGTTTTGCGTTAGAGCCACGCGAGATCCAACTCCGGCCAGATCATGGCGTGGAACTGCTGCTGCCCACCCTACCGGCGACCTCCAGGATTTCGTTGAACAGGTGGCAGGTGACGGCCGGACTGAATCCTCTTGAGCAGGAGGACTGGCGCGGCGGCACCCGGCGCTACAAGAAGCGGCCGTCTGTAAGGATGGACCCATGAACCAGAGCAGCATCCGCCAACACCAGGATTCCATCACGGTCAACGTCCCCGCCGAGGCGCTCTACGACCTGGTCTCCGACATTACCCGCACCGGTGAGTGGAGCCCGGTCTGCACGTCGTGCTGGTGGGACGACGAGAACAGCGCCGGCCACGTCGGTGCGTGGTTCACCGGGCGGAACGAACTCCCGCACCGGACCTGGGAGACCCGCTCCCAGGTGGTGGCTGCCGACCGCGGACGCGAGTTCGCCTGGGTGGTGGGCGGCAAGTACGTCCGCTGGGGATTCACCCTTACCCCTGCAGAGACCGGAACCGTCCTGAGCGAGTCATGGGAATTCCTGCCGGACGGGATAGCCATGTTCGGAGAGAAATACAGCGACGAGGCAGACGCCCACATCGCCGAGCGCACCCAGCAGGCCCTCGACGGCATTCCGAAAACACTCGCAGCAATCAAGCGGATCGCCGAGTCCACCGCCGCCCACGACGAAGTAAGGTCCTAAAGCCGCCATGACCCGCGAACAGCACGAATCCGCCGCGTCGGAACTGGACAGCACCGACCTCCCCGCATTCGAAGCCGCCTATCAGGCCGCCCAGAAGAGCCTTTCCGAAGGCGGCATCCCCATTGGGGCTTCGCTCGCCAGGGGCGGAGCGGTGGTTGCCAGCGGCCACAACGAACGCGTCCAGAACGCAGATCCGATCGCGCACGGGGAGATGTCCGCGCTCCGCGCCGCCGGCCGGCAGACGAGCTACCGTGACACCACCCTCTACACCACCCTGGCCCCGTGCGCCATGTGCGCCGGGACCATCATCCAGTTCAAGATCCCCCGCGTGGTGGTGGGGGAGGCGCGCACGTTCGACGGCGAACTGGAGCTCCTGCGGTCACGCGGGGTTGACGTGGTGGTCCTGGACGACCAGCGCTGCGTGGACATGATGCGCTCGTTCCAGGCCGACAAGCCCGAACTGTGGGCCGAGGACATCGCCGAGTAGCCTCAGTTCAGTGTGTTGTGAGATGGCGTTTAAGGGCGAACCGGTGAGGCAGCCTCGTTGCCTAACACCGTGGTCCACGGGCCGGCGGTCCATGACGTCACGACGCCGTTGATGACGTAGGGGTCTGCGGCTGCAAACGCCTTGGCGGACTCGAGTGCGTTCTCGCCGGTGAAGACCAGCAACCCTTTGAAGGGTCCCTCGCCAACGGCCCCACCCAGCAGAAGCTCGCCGCGCTCGACGGCTTCCCACCCGGCTCTGAGGTGGTCTGCGCGGTACTGTTCGCGGGATTCAAGGTAGTTGTCCGCGTAGGTGTATTCGAGCACGGCATGCATAGTGACCGTCCATTTCGTTGAGGGTTTCGCTGCTTGCAGAAGTAGCGTACCCATCTATGCCCCTGCCAAGCAGCGGCTGCCAGCCACCGGGTTCAGCGCCGCAGGCCAGCCGTCATCGCAGCCAAATCTGTCATAGCGCGCACAGCGTCCTCATTTGGGAGCCCGTTGTCGTGGCAGAGGGAACGCCAAGTCCAGAAGGACACCGCGTGGGCGATCACGGCGCGCAGGCGGCCGCCGCCGGGCTCCGGAAATGGCTCCAGGAGCTGGTCACGGAAGAACGTGTCGCGCTCTTGGATGGCTGTGCGGTGCTTCTCCGGAAGGGCCGCCCAATCGCCGTAGATGTTCCTGAGCATTGACTCGCCGTCACGATAAAACCGGTACAGGTCCGTCAGCCCGGCGTGCAGGCGTTCCAGCGGGTCCGAGAGTTCACGCCACGCCGAGGGATCCGGCAGCTGCTGCTGTGAAAGCCAATGCGAAGAGCAGGCGGAGAACAACGCCTCGTCGTCGGCAAAATGCCGGTAGACCGTCAGCCGCGTGACCTGGGCCTGCTCCGCGACGCCTGAAATGGTTGTCCGGGCAGGGCCAACGGATCCATGCAGGGCTACGGCCGCGTCGACGATGCGCTGACGCGTTGTGTCCATCTGCTCGGCACGCTTGTTCATCTGGTACATGCGCGCTTTGGCTGAACGCTGCTGTTCACTCAAAGTATTGACACCGGTCCTGGATGGGTTGACAATTCGATGTACACCACTGTATATCGAATTGGAAAGGATGAATGCCATGGGCGCTAAGGAGGCTCCGCGGCTTACAGTCGTGCAGCCTGGGGAAGGACGCCAGGGCAGCCTGGGAACCATCGGGGTTGTCTTCAAACTGTTCGGCGAACACACCAACGAGCAGATCTCCATCGTGGAACACCCGTTTCCGGTGGGAGCCTTGGTGCCGCCACATCTGCACAGCCGCGAGGATGAATATTCAATCGTCCTCGAAGGCGAGATCGGATTCCGCTCCGGTGAGCGCGAGGCAGTATTGGGCGCTGGAGGCTACATCACCAAGCCGCGCGGCGAGCTGCACACCATGTGGAACGCGGGCAAAGTTCCGGCACGGATGATCGAAGTGATCAGTCCGGCCGGGTTCGAGCATTTCTTCTGGGGGCTGGCCGACCAGCTTGAGGCCGGGGGACCGCCGAACCCTGAAGCCATCGGCAAACTGGCTGCAGAATACGGACTCCAGTTCGGCGAGGCCCCGTGGCTGCCGGACATCATCGCCCGGTACGGGCTAAATCCACCAATGGGCTGACTGGAACGCCATGGGCGTCCAGGCTCCCCTTTACCGAACGGGGCGGCGACTTGGTCTCGCCGCCCGGAAGCCGGGGGCACCGCTGGCCGGAATGGCCGCCGTCGTACTTCTGCTGCACGTGGTGGGCTGGGGAGTGCTGGTGCTGGGCGTCATCCCGCAGAACCTCCTCCTCGGCTCCAGCCAGATCTTCGGGCTGGGGATCGGCTTAGGCGCCTATCTGCTGGGCATGCGCCATGCCTTCGATGTGGACCACATCGCCGCCATAGACTGCACCACCCGCAAGCTCGCAGGCGAAGGTCTTCGCCCCGTCTCCGTGGGTTTCTGGTTCTCCTTGGGCCACTCCAGCATCGTCTTTGGCCTCTGCCTGCTGCTGGCTGCGGGAGCCCGCGTCCTGGGAGGCCAGCTCGGCGATGACGCCTCCTGGTGGCGCGAGGTCATGGGACCAGTGGGCGCAACGATCTCCGGTTTGTTCCTTTACCTCCTGGCCTTTCTCAACCTTGCCCTGCTGAGTCGCGTCGCTTCCGACTTCCGCCGGCGGCGGGCAGGCCGGCCCGGAGCAGGGGTGCATGTGGGGGTCTCGAGCCTTATGGTCCGCCTGCTGCGCCCGGTGATGGGGAGCATTACCCGGCCCGCGCATATGTATTTGGTGGGGCTGCTTTTCGGCCTCGGGTTCGATACCGCCACCGAGGTGGTGTTGTTGGTTGTAGCCGGGGGAGCCTCGGTGGTGGAACTTCCCTGGTATGCGCTCCTTACCTTGCCCGTCCTGTTCGCGGCGGGCATGAGCCTGTTCGACAGCCTGGACGGATGGTTCATGAATGCGGCCTACGGTTGGGCGTTTGCGCGTCCGCGTCGGAGGATGCTGTACAACCTGGTCCTGACGGGGCTCTCCGCCGCCGTGGCACTGGGTGTGGGGACCGTGGAACTGCTGTCTGTGGCCAAAGCGAACACCGGAGCCGTTTCCGGGGTTTTTGCGGCTGTCGGCAGCATCGATCTGACTGGGCTTGGCTATGCCGTTGTTGGCTTGTTTGTTCTCGCCTGGCTGGCCGCAGCCTGCATCTGGAGGTTCCGGCGCGGCGTAACAACTGCCACCCGCCTGAAGGAGTGAGCCACCCTCGTTCTTCTGATCCTGCCTGCTTCAGCCCTCCGGAAGGAGGTTGGCCGCCAACGTCCGGGCCATAAACCGCCCGAACCGCTCCGCGCTCCAGCGGCGCTTGAGGACCAGGGTCTCGTAGAGCTCGGCCGAGGTACTCATAAAGAAGACGTCGGCCACCTCCTCCACCCCTAGGTCCGGCCGCAGGAAGCCCCGCCGCAGCACCTGGTGCGCGTTATGCAGCATCCGCTGGTACCGCTCGTCGTCCACGTCGCGCAGGAGCGCAGCCATGTCATGGTCCCCGCTCGCTGCGGCGTCCCTGATGAGGAGGTACACCGGCGATCCCAGGGGACTGATCTCGGCGACGAACCGCCCGAACTGCTCCATGAGTTCCCTGGGGTCAGTGACCGTGGCCTGTGCGCGGTCGGAGCGCTCTTCCGCCGGAGGGCCGCCGGCGCCAAGGAGGCTTTGCTCGTAAATCGCCCGGACCAGCCCCGGCTTTCCACCGAAGCCCTTGTACACGGACTCCTTGGAGACGCCCGCGGCGTGCGCAATGGCGGCGATAGTGGTCCGGCCGTATCCCTTGGCCAGGAAGAGCCCGCGCGACTCCGCGAGAACCCGCTTCCTCGACTCCTCGGCCGCCTCCTGCCGGCGCCGGGCGTCGTAGCTCCGCGAGCGGGGTAATGCACCGTTGACCGCGGGTCCCATGGGGCTTAAGCTCCTTGTATCAGTTAGATACAGCTGACTGTATCAGATTTAGCGTACCAACCTCTCCGCCTCCCGCGACGGAATCTAAGGAGCAGATCATGGACGCTTCAGGACTCGACCGCGTCCCCGAAGGCCCGGTCCGGCGCATGCTGGCCGCGGCCGGCCGCCATGACCTCGAGGCCATGGTGTCCGAGTTCGCGGAAGACTACCGGAACACCACCCCCGTCCACCCGGCCCGCAGCTTCACCGGGTCGGCCCAGGTCCGGAAGAACTGGACGGCACTTTTTGCCGGCCTGCCGGACCTTACCCTCACCGTCCATGACGCGGCCACCGGACCGGACGGCAAAGTCTGGCTGGAATGGAGCAACCGTGGCACCCGGCCGGACGGATCCGTGCAGCGAGCCGCTGGGGTTGCTATCTTCACCCTTCGCGACGACAAAATCGCCGCGGCCCAGTTCTACCTTGAACCTGTAGACCAGGACTCCGGCGACGTGAACGAAGCCGTCCGGGAGGCAGTCCATGGGGCAGCCGGAGGTGACCGGTCATGATCCTGGTGGTCGGCGGCACGGGCCGCCTGGGCCGCGCCGTGGTTCCCCTGCTGGTGCAGGCCGGGCAACAGGTCCGCGTCCTGGCCCGGGGCAAGTCCCAGCCGTTCCTCCAAAAGATGGGCGACGGCGTCGAGCTCCTCCGCGGGGACCTCGGCTCCAACGCGGACTGCCGGGCAGCCGTGGCGGGCTGCACCGAGGTGGTGTTCGCGGCCTCGGGGTTTGGGATCAAGGACTCCAGCCCGCGCGCGGTTGACCGCGACGGCGCCATCCGCCTGGTCCGCGCGGCGGCGGCGGCCGGAGTGCGGCACCTGGTCATGATGTCCATGCCCGGCGCCGCACCCGACGGGCCAATCGACTTCCTACGCTGCAAGGCGGCGGCCGAGGATGCCGTCCGCTCCTCCGGAATGGACTGGACGATTGTCCGGATCGGAGCGCTCCTGGAACAGCGGCTGGAGATTATGGGGGAGCCGCTTGCGTCGAAGGGCAAGGTGCCCGTGTTCGGCTCGGGATCCGCTCCGGTGACCTATACCTCGGTCCGGGACGCGGCCGCCGTCGTGGTCCGTGCCCTCCGCGACCCGGCGCTGCGGAACCGCGTCATCGACTGGGGCTCGGAGACACTCAACGCAAATGAGGTGGCGGAGGCGCTGCTTGCCCGGGCCGGCCACGGCTCGGTCCAGCGGGTTCCGGCGGCCGCCGTGCGTGTCCTGTCCGTGGCCGCCAGGCCGTTCTCGCCGTTCCTCGCCAGAGTGGCAGGGGCAGCTGTCTGGGAGGAATCGGGAGCAGCCGCGTTCGAGTTTGGTCCGGCGCGCGCAGAGTTCCCGGACATCCCCGTCACCGGGCTGCAGCAGGTTCTCGAAGCATCCGGGGCGCCGGGACCATAATCCGGTTCAAAATCCCGCGCCTGGTGGTTGGGGGAAGCACGGGCGGTCGACGGCGGGCTGGAGTTTCCCAGGTCGCGGAGTAGGGGATTTCCGGGCGGTTGTTGTTTAGCTGCCCGGGGCCATCGTATGAAGCCCCGCTTGCGTTGCTGCCCGCTGGATCTCCTTGTCGAAAGCGACAAGGAGATCCGTTTCGAGCCTGATCGCCGCAGCAAGATGAATCGCATCGGCACTGCGCAATTTTCCTGGGAGCGCGGCAGCGTACAGAAGGTCTGCACGCGTCAGGTCCACCAGGTTGACTGCGTCCAGAACGGCGTTGACCAAGTCCGGCGGCAAGTCGCGGCGGTTGGCGGCGCAGTGCAGTTCCGTGTGGAGGAGCATCGAGGCGACAAGTCGGTCACCCTGCTGCGCCGCTGTCGAAAGGAACTCTGCGGTGAGACCGGATTCCGGCTCCTCGACCACCAGTTTCAGGGCAGCCGATGTATCGACGTAGACGATCACCGGTCGCCGCGGAGGTCAGTGATCATTTCTGCCGTGCCAACATCAGATGCCACGCGTTGGAGCAACCGGAGGTCGACGGCGCTTTGCGATGCCGGCCGCACGCTGCCGGACAGGAGCAGGCGCTCGAAGGGTGAGGCGGCGGGCGGGATGAGGGTGGCGGCAATTTCACCATTATTGGTGACGTCGATGGTTTCGCCATTTTTCACCCGCTCCAGGATCTTGCTGCTCTGGTTACGTAGCTCGCGGTGGGGAATTGTTGCCATGGGAAACCTCCGTAGCAATCGTAGCATTTGCGCCTCCGTGGACTCATGAAAGCCAGGGCCCGTAGCGACGTGACTGCCCCGGAGGCGGAAAGCTAACTGCCGATGGTCCGGTAGATCCCGGTGTGGTCAAGGTCGCCGTCGCCTGCCGCGATCATCTTTTCGAAGACGCTCTGCAGGCAGCCGGCCAACGGAAGTTTCAGGCCGGAATTCCCCGCAGCCTCGGCGATGAAGTTGAGGTCTTTCAGCTGGTTCTTCGCCGACCCGCCGCCGTCGAAATCCTGGTCGATGAAGCGCTGTCCCTTCTGGGCCAGCACCTCCGAGTTGGCCAGGCCGCCGGCAAGGACGGACTGCACCTTCGCCAAATCCAGGCCCGATGCGTCTGCGAGGGCCATGGCCTCGGCCAGCGCGGTCACCGTGGCGGCAACCACGATCTGGTTGCAGGCTTTGACGGTTGATCCGGCTCCGGTTTTCCCGAACCACGCCACTTTGGCGCCGTACAGCCCGAACAGTGGTGCGCAACGTTCGAAGGCATCCCGCGGACCGCCGGCCATGATGCTGAGCCGGCCCTCCTCGGCGCCAATCGTGCCGCCGCTAAGAGGTGCGTCAACCACCGTCACTCCCCAGTTCCGCAGGCACTCCTCACCGAACGCCGCAACGGCCACGGGCGAGACCGTCCCGTGGATCACGAGGATGGGTTGTTCGGTGCCGGCGCGCTCCCACCCGGCCAGCAGCCCGTCGTCGCCCTTCAACAGGGCCTCGACCTGCGGCAGGTCCGGCAGGACCGTCAGGACGATGTCCCTGGCGGCGCCGGCAGGGGAGGCCGCAACGCTGCCGCCCGCGATGGCCCGGGCCTTGTCCGGTGTCCGGTTCCACAGGGCCAGCGGGACGCCGGCGGCCAGGATGTTCCGTGCGATGGGCGCCCCCATCGGTCCGGTGCCCAGGAGGGCCACGGACCGGTGGATGGCGGGCTGCTGCTGTTGCTCAACTGTCAAGGTGGTCATGTTCTCTAGAAGGGGATGAGGCCGGCGAGGGCGGGGAGGAAGGTGCTGAACCATGGCACGGCCGCGAGTACGAGGAGTCCGATGAACACGGCGATGAGGTAGGGCCAGAAGTGCTTGAGGCTCTTCTCGACGGTTTCGTGCCCGGTTGCGCAGGCTACATAGAAGCCGACGCCGGCCGGCGGTGCGAAGGAGCCGATGCCCATCGAGATGATCAGCACCATGGCGTACTGCACCGGGTTGACGCCGAAGCTGGTGGCGATCGGAAGCAGCAGGGGCGCGAAGATCAGGACGGCAGGGAGGCCTTCGAGCAGCTGGCCCATGATGATGAGCAGCACGACGGTGAAGAGCATGAAGAGGACGGGCGAATCACCCAGGCTCGACATGAGGTCGTGGATCTGCTGGGAGACGCCGGCGAGGGCGAGGGTCTGCGCCAGGGGCGAGGCGGCGGCGATGATGAACAGCACCATGCCCGCCGTCGTGGTGGTTTCCCGGAGCGTGTCGCCCAGCAGCCGCTTGCTGCCGCGGCGGTAGGCGGCGGCGAGGATGAAGGCGTACGCGACGGCGACGGAGGACACCTCGGTGGGGGTCGCGAAGCCGCTGAGGATCCCGGCCACCATGCCCACGGGAAGCAGCAGCGTGGGAATCGCGAAGAAGGTGGCTGATCCGCGGGTCCGCCACGTTGCCTTGGGGCTGGCGACGCCGCCCTGTTTGCGGGCGCGGACGAACACGAGCGCCATCACCACCAGGGCCAGGAAGGCTGCCGGCAGGAATCCTGCCAGGAACAAGGTGGTGGTGGAAATGGTGGTGATGGATCCAAGGACCAGCAGGACGATGCTCGGCGGGATGGTCTCGCCCATGATGGCCGAGGCCGACAGGACCGCGACCACCTCACCGCGGGGGTACTTGCGTTCTTCAAGCATGTTCCGCATGGTGGTGCCGACGGCGGCAACATCTGCCACCTTGGAGCCGGAAATGCCGGAGAAGATGTACATCGTCACGACGACCACCTGGAGCAGGCCACCGCGCAGGTGCCCGATGAGTGCGTCAACGAGTTTTGCCAGGGGAAGCGTCAGCCCTGCGGAGTTCATCACCGTCCCGGCGAGGATGAAGAACGGGATGGCGAGCAGGACGAAGCCCTTGGCGCCGGAGGCCATGCCGATGGGGATGGCACTGACGTCGGAGATGCCGCCGAGGTAGAGGTAGATCCCGGAGGCCAGGGCCAGGACGAAGGCGATGGGAAGGCCAAGGAACAGCAGGATGAACAGCACCGCAAGGACGACGCCGAGGAGGAGGTTGGGGGACGCGTAGTAGAAGAGCGGCTGGCTGAGGACCACCAGGGCAACCAGCACCGCGGTGATGCCGGCCGCCACGAAAACAGGCCGCCGCTCCTGCCGCTTCAGCTTGACCAGGGCGAACCAGGCGATCAGGATCATCCCGGCCGAGAAGGGAAGGGACACCCAGAACACGGGCAGCTGGAGGATGGGGGTCTTCTCTTCGATCTGCTGCACCAGGGTGGGGACGTAGAGGGCAAACGATCCCGCGCTCATGACCAGGACCAGGCAATCGACGAGGGCCGCAAGGTAGGGCTTCCAGGTGGCCGGCAGCCGCATGATGAGGGCCTGGACGGACATGTGCGCACCCTTGGGGTAGGCGATCGCGCCGCCGATGAAGGCGATGGTCAGGAGCGCGATTTCCGACACTTCCTGGGTCCAGAGCACGGAATCGCCGGTGACCAGCCGGACCATGATGTTCAGCAGGATGACCAGGAGCTCTGCGATGATCGCCGCGCCAACGGTGCCCTCGAGGACCTTGTCGAACCACACGGCCCCGCTCCAGCGCGGCGGGACGTGGCCGTGGTGCAGGATCTCCTCCGCGTCAGAGGGGAGGACTTCTTCAAGTTCCTCGGGAGGGATGGTGTGTTTCATGTTCTTCCAGACTGTCGACGTTGAGAGCGGATGTGATGTGCAGGTGCCGGGGCGGCGGTGCGCCCCGGCACCCGGCTGCGGTTAGTTGGAGGAGGTGAAGGCGATCGCCTGGTCGAAGAAGTCCTTGCCGATCAGCTCGGAGAACTTCGGGTACAGGCCCTTCGCCGCGGTCTTGAATTCCTCGACCGCGGAGGCGCTGAGCTCGTTGGCCTGCATTCCCTTGGCCTTCAGGTCGTCCAGCTGCTTCTTGGACTGCTCCGCGTCGTAGCCGGTCTTGAACGTGGCCGTCTCGGCGGAGGCATCGGTGAGGGCCTTCTTCTGGTCTTCCGAGAGCGTGCCCCACTTCTTCGATGACAGGGCCAGGACCCACGCGTCATTGATGTGGTTGGTCAGGGACACGTATTTCTGCACCTCGGAGAACTTGTTGGTCCACGGCACCTCGATCGGGTTTTCCTGCCCGTTGATGGTCCCGGTCTGCAGGCCGGTGAAGACCTCGGAGAACGCCATGGTGGTGGGGCTCGCACCCAGCGACCCGAAGTAGTCCGTCCACAGCGGGTTGCCGGGGACGCGGATCTTCATGCCCTTCAGGTCAGACGGCTGCTGGATGGGGCGCACCGAGTTGGTGATCACCCGGCCCGTCCTGGTCAGGAAACTGAGCGCGACGGTATCCTTCTGGGCCAGTTTGTCCTTCAGGACCTGGCCTGGCTTGCCATTGAGGAAAGCTGCCTCCTGGGTGGTGTCCTTGAACAGGTAGGGAATGCTGATGCCGTTCATCTCCGGCACCACGGAGGCGTACACCGACGTTGACAGGATCAGCGCGTCCAGCGAACCACCCTGCAGGCGGGTCACTGCCGCGTTCTGGTCGCCGCTGAAGCTCGTCCCGTTGGGAACCACGGTGACCTGGACCGACCCGTTGGAGGTCTTCTTGACCTGATCGGCAAAGTGCTGGGCCGAAACGCCGACGGACGAGTCAATCGGATCGGGGATGGAGAGCTGGATCTTCGCCGGGGCTGCGCCACCGGTGCCGCCGGCAGCGCCCGACGCGCAGCCCGCCAGGAGTGACGCGGCGAGGGTGCAGGCCAGCGCTCCGGTGAGGGCGCGGAATTTCGAGTTCATGTGAAGCCTTTCTTCGTTGGAAGGAGTCAGTTCAAAGCGGGCAGGTCAGGCGGTGAGGGCGGATTCAGTGACGAGCGCTTCGGTTTCCCGGCGCAGTTCCAGAGCCTGGGCCAGGGAGTCGTCCATGATGACGTCGTCCCAGCCCACGATTGCGCCCTTGGCGATGTCATTGCGCAGTTCCACGTGGTGGGCCAGCGCCACCGGCAGCGCTCCGGTTTCCACGGAGTGCCTGGCCGAAACGAGCTTGCCCCAGACGGTGTAGCCGCCTTCGCCGTCGAGGAACTCGCCGGCTTTGAGGTCCTTCTTGGCCGTGGCCACAACGTCGCCGAAGAAGCCCACGGGCGAGCCGGTGGCAATGCCGCGGAGGGCTGCGTTGGCGATGGAGACGTTAAGTTCCAGGCCGACGTAGTGGTAGGGGCGGTACAGTGCGGCGTACTGGCCGGTGGGGTCCGGGTGCCAGGGGTACTCGGTGAAGCAGCCGGAAACATATCCGTTGGTCGCCTTCACCACCACGAAGACGCCTTCCTGCGTGTTGTGGCTGATCCAGCTGCCGTCCCGGTTGACGCTGGACATGACGTCGACGCTGCCTTCGTGGGCGAGGGCACCGCCCACATCGCTTGGCCGGCAGACCGTGGCGATCTGCTCGACGTCGCCCGGGGTGAAGCTCAGCCCGTTATCTGACGGGACCAGCCCGGCGCCGTTGGCGACCGCGGCCATCTCGATCGATGCCTTGGTGCCGTCCCGGAACGAGGTGTGCATGTACGGGTTCAGCTGGCCGGAGTCGGTGAGTTCCTTCGAGAATTCCCAGTTTTCCCAGACGTTGTCCGGGTTCATCTCGTGGTAGTGCTCGAGGTACTTGGCGCCCTTGCCGGCGCAGACAACGTCGAAGCCGCTGGTCCGTGCCCAGTCCACCAGTTCCATGATCAGGGCCGGCTGGTCCCCGTATGCCATGGAGTAGACCACGCCGGCGGCTTCCGCGCGGCGGGCCAGTGCCGGCCCGGCCAGGGCGTCGGCTTCAACGGTGACCATGATGATGTGTTTCTTGGTGTCGATGGCCCGCAGCGCGTGCTTGACCCCCACGATGGGGTTGCCGGTCGCCTCGACGATGACGTCGATGTCGACGTCGAACAGCTCGTCGGCGTTTGCAATGATCGCCGTGCTGCGGTCGCGAAGGGCGGTGGCGATATCCGGCGCGATCTCGTTCTTGGGCCAGCCGACAAGTTCGAAGGCTCCTTCGGCGCGCTTGACGTTGATGTCCGCGATGGCCACCACATGGATCCCGGGGATGTTGTTGGCCTGGGCGAGGTACATGGTGCCGTACCTGCCGGCGCCGATGAGTCCCACTCGAATGGGACGTCCCTGCTGCTCGCGGTCGCTGAGGAGCTTGTGAAGGTTCATGGGTGGATCTCTCTGATTGGCGTTTCCGCGTCCGGGAAGCACCGCCACCGCACTGGTGGGGCAACTTCGTTGTCGCGGGATGTGAATTCGGGGTTCGGAGTGGAACCGGTTCCACTTTTGTACCAGTGGGTGCTAGGCTGTGTCAACGGTCACAAGGAAAACGCGTTATTTGACGCCTCCCATGACGGCGACGCCGTTAATGCCGGCGATCGGATAGAACCTTCAATGAGGAGGAGAAGTGAAGAAGGCTCCAACAATCCGCGATGTCGCGTCCGCTGCGGGCGTGTCGGTTTCCGTGGTGTCCCGGGTCCTTAACCCGGAGTCGGGCCCTGTTGCACCGGCCAAGCGGGACATGGTCCTCCGGGTCATCGAGGATCTCGGTTACCGGCCGCGTGCCGCCGCCCGTGAATTGAGCGTGGGCCATGCCCCCACCGTCGGGCTGGTGGTTGCGGACCTGGCCAACCCTTTCTTCGCCCAGTTGGCTGACCGGATTGTCTGGGAGGCGCGCGGCCACGGAGTGCAGGTGGTGGTGATGACCACCCAGGAGGACCCGCACCTGGAAGCGGATTCCCTGGATACACTTCTGGACCGGTCCGTGAGCGGTGTTATCGCCACGCCCACCGGAGCAAACGTTGAGAAGTGGGCGCGGCTGCAATCCCTGGGTGTGAACGTTGTCTTCGTCGACCGCACCATCCCGGAGCTGGCGGACGTTGACGTGGTGAGCATCGAAAACGTGGACTCGGCCCGCCGCGCCACCGAATACATGCTCGGCCTGGGGCACACCCGGATCGGGTTGATTACCGGGCCGGTCAGCACCTCCACGGGAAGATCCAGGATCCAGGGGTACCAGGCCGCCCATGACAGCTGCTCCGTCATGGTTGACCCGCAGCTGATCCGGGATGTGCCGTTCCGGGGTGACGGAGGGGGCGACGCCGTGGGGTCCCTGCTGGCACTGCCGGACCGCCCCACAGGAATCATCGTTGCCAATACCGCCCAGGTCCAGAGCGCCGTCCGGCGCCTGGTCCAGACAGGCACCCGCATCCCCACTGACCTTTCGGTCATTGTCTTTGACGACAGTCCCTGGACTGAACTGACAAGCCCGCCGCTCAGCATCATCCGCCAGCCCATCGCCATGCTCGCGCTGCACTCGCTGGAGCTGGTGCTGGGGCGGATGCAGGGCAAGTTGCCCGACGGCCAGCGCACCATCGAAGTCAAAGCGGACTTCGTACCGCGCAGCAGCTGCTCACCACTTGTGCTCACCCCAACCAGATAAGGAACACCATGACTGTCATTGTTACCGCCGTCTTCACGCCCAGGGACGGGGCCTTCGATGCCGTTGCCGCCGCCCTTGCCCCCGCCATCGCCGAGGTGCACAAGGAGCCGGGCTGCCAGCTCTACGCCATCCACGAGGCCCCCAACGGCCAGATCGTCATGATCGAAAAATGGGACTCGGCCGAACTGCTCGACGCCCACGGTGCAGGTGAAGCCGTCGCACGGCTCGACGCCTCCCTCGAGGGCCTCCTGCGGGAGCCGGTGGAAGTTACCAGGCTGGCCCCGATGCCCGCCGGAACTCCGCATCAGGGCGAGCTCTGACAGGCCTCGTCCTCTCCGCATTCTCAATGAAGAGGACGACGGCGAACACGCCTTGGGAGCGTCACCGCCGCTAATGATGCCGGCCAGCTGAGACCCTGCCCGCTACCCGGCCCGGACGAGGGCACCGATCCAGGTTGCCGCGAGCCAGTTCGAGAACCTCTCGTCGCTCCAGCCGCGTTGACCCACGAGCTGGGACCAGAGGGTGGCGTCCATGGTCGCGAACAGCACGTCCCTGCACTCCTCTTCGCTGACGCCGAGCTGCCCCGTCGCGGCCGCGGCATGTGCATAGCGGGTGGCCACATCCAGCCGCCGCTGCGCCCACTCGGCGAGCATGGCGGCGGCGTCGGTCTCGCTCGCGGCAGCTCCGGTAAGGGCATTGAGAAGCGGAAAGATGCGGCGGTTGGTCGCCGTCACGAAGACAGCGTGGCGGCGGATCCTGTTCGACAGGTCCGGCTCCGCCAGGATGGACTGCATCTCCGCGCGGTCATACAGCGCCACGTCCGCTTCATCCCCCCGGAAATCGACGTACCAAACGTGCCTGAGCAGCGCTGCTTTGGTGCCGAAGGTTGCGTACACGGTCTCGACGGAGACGCCGGCCCGTGCGGCCACCTGCTTGATGGTGGTCTGGCCGTAGCCCTGGGCAATGAAGAGCTCGTTCGCGGCCGCGATGATGTTCCGCCGCGTTTCGGCCGCCTGCGCCTGGCGGCGACGGGAATCGTACTGCCTCTTGATCTTGCGTTCCATTAGATGCATTATAACTGTATTCAAAACAGTTCGACTGTAATGGAGTTGGTCATGTCCACCGAAACGGATGCATTCCTGGCCGAGATGATTCCCAAGCAGCGGGCCGCGGACGGCGCGATCCACAGTGGTGACGTCGCTCCGCGCATCGCGCTTTGGTCGCGGAACGATCCTGTGACGCTCTTTGGTGCGCGGCTCAGCGGCACGGGCTGGGGCGAAGTGGAGCCGATGTTCCACAGCGTGGCCTCGTGGTTCACGCATGCGGACTCCTTCGACCTCGAGATCATCGCCGCCGGAGCAAGCGGCGACCTCGCCTATACGGTGGGGTACGAGCACACCTCCGCCACCGTCGAAGGCACCCCGCGCCAGTACACCCTGCGGGTGACCCACGTCTACCGCCGGGAGGATGGCAAGTGGCGGATTGTGCACCGTCACGCGGACTTCCCGCCGGGCGAGCCCACTGTCCCGCTGCCCGGCGCCCCAACGGGTACGTGAGCGGGCGACGGTGAGCGGGCCATGCACAAGCAAACGGAAGCGTTCCTGGCAGAGATCCTGCCGCGGCAGCGTGACATGACCGTGGCGCTGCATAAGGGCGACGTGGCACCCCGCATCGCCCTGTGGTCGCACCGGAACCCGGTGACGTTGTTCGGCGCGCATATTTCTGGAAAGGGCTGGGCGGACCTCGAACCCAAGTTCCGCCAGGAGGCCCTCCGGTTCACGGGCTCCACCGGCTCTGAGTTCGAGGTCGTCGCGACGGGTGCCAGCGGGAGCATGGCCTACACGGTGGGGTTTGAACACAGCACCGCCGTGGTTGATGGCATCCCTGCCGTCTACACGATGCGCACGACGCACGTCTATCGCCGCGAAGGGGGCGTCTGGCGGATCATTCACCGGCACTCCGATCTCCTGGCAGATCAAGGCCTCCGGGGCCGCATGCCCTGATTGCGCGGAGCCTGTTCCGGAGGAATGAGGGCGCGCTTGGGAAAGCGGCTCAACCTTAGAGCTCCGGCGCGAACACCACAGCAGGACATCCTCGCCGGGAACGTGCCAGTCCCGCTCCGGCGCGCGGCGGAACCCCAGCGACCGGTAGAGGGCGTGGGCGCGTTCCATGAACGTGGCGCTGGTGATGCTGATCGCCCCGATGCCGGGCAGTTGCCGGGCGTGGATGGTCCGCCACGAAATGCCCCGCTTTGAGGTACGCGTCGCGGAGCGGAAAGATGCCCGCTCCACATAGTGACCCAGGTGTGCCAAATCCGGCTGGGAGGACGGATCGCCCACGGCGTCGGCACCCAGCGCATTGGCCAGTGCCAGCGCCGAGGTGTCGCCCAGTCCCTGCAACAACGCCACCGAGGGGCTTTGGCCTCTGTGTCCACTCCCAGGACGGGGCGTTGACTGGAACCAGCGGGAACGGCACGGCCCGGGATGCGAAGGGCGTTCCCGGGGCTGCGGCAATATCGAAGGAGCAAGCGCATGGCACAGTTATTTGAGTTTTTCACGGACCGGGAATCGCAAGTGCCTTTGGTGCGCCCCGGCAGGGGCAATACCGGTCGGCGTTCCTCCTCCGTTGCAAGCGCCTGACATGCAGTCTGCGGCGACGGCGGACGTTAGAACCGGGACTGAGGATGTTCTCGCGGTCAACGCCCTGGTCAAACGCTATGGCGACCAAACGGTCGTCGACGGGGTCTCCTTTCGCATCCGGGCAGGAGAAATCTATGGGCTACTTGGGCCAAACGGTGCGGGCAAGACCACCATTATTTCCATGGTGGCTGGACTGATCCCTTCCGAGGCCGGGTCCGTCAAGGTTCTGGGAGAGGCCATGACTCCCTCCAGCACGGGTCCCAAGGGACATATCGGTCTGGTTCCCCAGGAATTGGCGATATACCCGGACTTGACCGCCCGGGAGAACCTGCGGTTCTTCGGCAGCCTCCAGGGGTTGCGGCGCAAGGAGCTCAGGGCAAGAACCGCGGAGGTGCTGGAACTCATCGGACTGACTGACCGCGCCAGCGAACAGACCAAGAAGTTTTCGGGCGGCATGAAGCGCCGGCTGAACATCGGGATCGGCCTGCTTCACCGCCCCACTTTGCTGATTCTGGATGAACCGACAGTTGGTGTGGATCCGCAGTCCCGGAACTCGATCCTGGAGTCGGTGGAGCGTCTCGGGACCGAAGGGATGGCGGTCCTGTACACCACTCACTACATGGAAGAGGCGGAGCGGCTGTGTGACCGTATCTCCATCATTGATGAGGGCCAAGTCCAGGCGGAAGGGACAAGGGATGAGCTAATCCGCCTCACCGGTGGCGTGGACCGCATTGATCTGCGCGGAAGCGGCAACACCAGTGCTGCCGCGGCGGCCTTGAGGAAGGTGCCCGGGGTGCAGCATATCGACGGCGGCGGGGGCGGTTTGATACTCACTGTCCTGGACGGACCGAGTCTTCTGCCGGCCATCGTCACCGGGGCAGGGAGCGCGGGGATGGCTTTGACGTCCGTGAAGATTACCCGGCCGGATCTGGAATCCGTTTTCCTCCACCTGACTGGCAAGGCCCTGAGGGATTGATTGACATGACCGGAATCTGGACAATGGTCGGAAATGATTTGAGACAGCGTCTTCGCGACAGGTCGGTTTTCATTTTCTCTCTCCTGGTTCCTCTCTCGCTCATGGGCGTGCTGAACCTAGCCTTCGGTGGACTCGGTACCGACGGTCCCGACCTGAAGCCGGCCACCGTCATCGCCGGCGTGGACGACAGCGGACAGCTCGGTGCCGCGCTCCTGGACGCCGTCGGGTCGTTGAAGATCATGGACGTGACGATCAGGAAGGTCCCCGCTGCTGACGTAATCCGGGAAACCCGCGACAGCGGAGCGGACCTGGGCATCATCATCCCCGCAGGATTCACCGGCGCCGTGACCTCAGGGCGTGCTGTCACGGTGCAACTCGTGGAGGGCGCCGACGCCGGGCTGGAAACGAGCGTACTGGTCTCGCTGGTGGACGGTCTCGTTGATCAATTCGGAGCCGGAATGGTCACCGCGGCAGCCGCGGAGACGGCCGGCCTTCCCCACGATGCCATCGCTGCCGTTGCCCAGCAGGCTGCTGCCGGCGCCCCCGCCCTGACCCTGTCCGAAGGGAAGGCATCTGCAGAACAGCTCTCATTAAAAGGAACACTGGTGGCAGGCCAGTCGGGGCTTTTCCTCCTCTTTACTGTGGGCTTCGGTGTGCTCGGCCTGCTGGCGGAACGCGAGCAGGGCACGTTGGCGCGCCTGAAATCAATGCCGGTGCGCGCGGGCTCAATCATCATCGCCAAGGCACTTGTTGGATTTATCCTTGGCGTGTCCGCCACAGCGGTGCTGCTCACGGTTGGCACGTTGCTGTTCGCCGTCTCCTTCGGCTCACCCTTCGTGGTGGGACTGCTTGTTCTGAGCATCTCGGCGGCGGCCACCAGCATGACCTTCATCGTTGCCCGACTGGTGCGGACAGCCGAGCAGGCGAACATCGCCCAGTCAATTCTCGCCATGGTGCTCGGTATAGCCGGTGGAGCGTTCTTCCCGATTGAAGCGTCGGGCGCCATCGCAGCTTTCATGGACCTGAACCCGGTGGCCGCGTTCATCAGGGGCCTGGGCATCTCTGCCGGTGGCGGCGGCCCAGCCGACGTCGTAATTCCCATGGCCGCGATGCTGGGATTCGCGGCGCTTTGCACACTGGCTTCTCGGCTGGTGCCGGACCGGGGGACCCAGGCATGAGCGTCATCATGGCAATTGCAGGTGTTGAAGTCCGCCGGTTCCTGCGCGACTGGTCCAACATTTTCTTCGTATTCGTCTTCCCGCTCCTGCTGATCCTGTTGCTTGGTTCCCAATTCGGCGCGAACAGCGGGCAGGCTCGAGTGTCGGTGGCGGGAGATGCCGCCACTGAACTTGAAAAGAGCATTACCGGCCAGCTCCAGGCCGATGGAGTCAAGGTGACGCACGATAGCCCCGCATCGGTCAGGGAACAACTCAGCAGGGGCCGGACCGACGTTGGCATTTTCATCAGTGACGGTGCGGCGGCCGCTTTCGAGGCCGGTAACCCGGCTGACCTCGAAGTGGTCGCGTCATCGCACTCGGGTGCCCAGGCAGCCCTGCAGTTGGTGCGTGCCTCAGTGCAGACGGTCAGCACCCAACAACGGCAGCTCGCAGTTCTGCAGAATGCCGGCATCGATGCCGATACAGCGGCCGCGGCGCTGCGACAGGCAAAAGAACACCTCGATCTCCCTCAGTTGGAGATCGTCGATACCAATGACGTGTCGCAGGATTTTCGCAGTCTGGGCCAGTTCGATCTCGGCGCCGCTCAGCAATTGTTGCTTTTCGTGTTCCTGAGCTCCCTCACCGGTGCCGCAACCCTGATCCAAGGCCGACGCCTCGGGGTCATTGCCCGCGTCCTTGCGGCACCTGTCTCGACCGGGCAAGCGATAGCGGGGGAGGCGTTGGGCCGGTTCGGCATCGCCGCGGTCCAGGGTGGATACATCATGCTCGGCACCGCCGTGCTGTTCGGCGTCGACTGGGGAAATCCCCTCCTTAGCGGTCTGGTACTGCTGCTCTTCTGTGCAGTTGCTGCCGCGGCAGCAATGGTCATTGGTTCAGTCATGGATAACGACGCCGCTGGCTCCGGCCTGGGCGTAGGACTGGGCCTCGTCCTCGCCGGCCTGGGAGGTTCCATGGTGCCGCCCGAGTTCTTTTCCGACGGCATGCAAATCGCTTCCCGCTTCACCCCGCACCGCTGGGCCTATGACGCCTTCGCCACAATTCAACGGCACGACGGATCGTTGCTGGACATTCTTCCCCAACTAGGAATGCTCACCGCCATGGCAGGAACGCTCTTGGTACTGGGTGCTTTGCTCCTGCGCCGAAGCCTCGGCCGCGCGCTCTAAACGGCCCGATGCGGGCGCCGCGTCAGCGCTCCTGATCTAACGCTGTCTTCTCCAGGGATCGGGCCGATGCGCGAAGCAGGAAAGCGAAAACTACGAGCAGGGCGCCGGTAAACCATCCGCCGACGGTGGACGGCGCGGCGAGCCGCCCGAACAGAAGTAGAACCCCTGTTGCCGTCAGCGCTGCCGCCAGGACTGCGAACAGGCGCATGCCGTAGAGAAAGACGAAGGGGAGGTAGTGTGCGCCGACGATGACCATGCTCGCCGGGAAGAATAGTTCACTGCGGCCCCCGAGCATGGCTATGACCACGACGAAGCCGATGGGTACCGTGAAAGCTATCTGCATCGCCAATCCCGCCATCGGGTGCCCTGCCGGCAATGATGAAGGCCGTCCGGAGAGTCGGATGACGAGCGTCGTCAGCGGGAAGATCAGCATACCGCCGAAGAAAAGGGCGCCGACACCAGCCGGTGGAGAGATCCATGTGGCCGCGGCGGCGGCGATCAGCCAAACCACCCCGGAAACCAGCTGACCATAGAAGCCACCCGCATAAACCCGGCGCACCTCACGCTGAGCTTCAGCTATCGACACGAAGCTCCCTTCAGGGGCACAGGATATGCAGACTTCACATGTCGCCTCATGTGGCCCTTGGCTTGCCTGGAGGCGCAGGATATTAGCAGCCTAGCCTCAAGGAGATGCGAGTCAATACCGGTACCTCGCTGTGGAGAGGTGGGTCAACCGGCAGATCATGGGCTAGGTCGACGCCACCGGTTCCACCGTCATGACGCCGGTCAAGGCCGGGCCGGGTCTCATGGCCAAGAGAAGCCGCCACAGCGCTCCGAGGGTGGTGGCCGCGATGAGCCCGATCGGCAAGAGGATGAACCAGTCGGCTGCCTCGCCACGCGCTTGCGTGACGAATGGAATGACGAGGATGGGCAAGCAGGTCACTCCGAGGAAGACCAGCGAGGCAACAGCCGACGCATAGCCGATCCGCCGGCGCCGAAGCAGGAGAATGCCGCTGGCAAAGACCCCGGGCAGGAAAAGGGCCAAGTCAAGAACGTGGACAGGATTGGTGGGTACGTCCCAGTAAGCCGCGCTCGTCGACGGCCTCCCGGCCAACAGGTCCGGAACAATTTCATTTAGCCACAACAGGGTAAACAAGGCAGACGTCGCGAGCAGGGTCCAGGCGGGGAAGCGCGCTTGCTGGCCACCGGACAGTGTTTTCGGGTCCGGCCGGAGGATCGATGCCATGCTGCCGGCGGCGGCGAAGACGGACAGTCCCAGCACGGCCACCCAGAGCAGGAACAACGGCCCGAAGTGGACGGAGAATGCGTAGATTGCGTAGTTGTAGGCGGTGAAGGCCAGGAAGCCGTTCAGGCAGAGCCACGACGACGGATGCCGCCTCCGGGCCGCGACGGTGGCAAGGAGCAGCGTCATCGGCGCAACGAGGAACAGGTTAACCAGGTCCTGCGCAATCGCGGCGTTGAAGAGGGCCGGGGTTTCCCGTCCATAGATCAGTTCGGGAGCCAGGAGCCCGATGGCACTGCCTGCCAACCCAAGGACAGCGGCTGTCCAGGACGGTACCGCCCACAGCAACGGCAGCCCTTCGCGGTTCCCCGTGCCCGGTTCCTCACTGGGCATGTGTCGGCTCATGACGCTCCGTCCACAAGTGCGGCCCGTCCTTGCCGCGGCGAAACTATTGCGGGCGCAATCCCAAGCACCGCGAGCACGAGTATCAGTTCCAATGCCCCGAACCCGAAGTACACGCTTTGCAGCCAGGAGTAACCGATGATGGCCAGTTCGGTGAAATTCCAGATGAGCATGGCAAAGCCCGCAACGGCGGAGGCCAGCAGGGCCCAGCGGCGCTGTGTGAGCATCGCGATCGCGGCCACCGTATGCGTACCACCGAGGATTATCCCCAGGATGAGGCCCAGGGCCAGGAAGGAGGACTGAAACCACGTTCCGGCAAGGACTTCGAGCGGAACGCCCGCTCCGTTAAAGAAAATGGCCATGACAGCGCCCGCGAACGATGACACAGCGTCGAAGAACAGGAGCGCAATGAGAATGCCTGAAAATGTCTTGCTGGAAAATGGGAAATCCACGATTCAGGACCTTCCGGGTGGCGCCTTGGGTGTCCAGGGATCAACTGATCTCCTTGAAGAAGACTCTCTGGCTCCTGGTTGGCCGCACAGGGCCTAAAGTCACACCGTGGCGGGAAACGGGTAAGCCATTGACGGGCAAACCCGGCCGGTCCGGTAGCTTCCGGTTCCCGTGTTCGGCGCGTCACGTCGTCGGCATTTACTTTAGGCGACGCTCCTGACATTCTTCATCCAGCCCACAACGGAAAGAGGTTGGGATGTGGCCAGCACTCCCTCGTCAGAAACCTCTCCGGCGCGTGGCCGCCGTTGCCGCGTTCCTGCTGGCGCTCTCCACCGCGGCTTGCACCAGCCCTCCGAAACCTCCGGAGCCCGCGGCTCCCGCGCCCGATGTCCACATCGCAGCGGTGGGGGACATGAACCCGGCCGACAACACTGACCCTGACAGCCCGTCAGGCCGCAACGGTGCAGCGATCACCAAGCTCGTGGAAGACAACGGGATCAACGCGTTCCTGGGGCTCGGGGACTTCCAGTACAGCACCGGGTATTGCGACGACTACGTGAACTACTGGGCCCGTCTGTGGGGCGGAACCATGCCCAGGTTGTACTGGGTGGCCGGGCCCAACCATGACTGGGAACCCGGCCGCAACGAAGACCTGGAGAAGTTCATGAACGGCCAGTGCCCCGGGGCTCCGGAGAAGGCTGCGATCAACCAGGAACGTCGGTTTTTCCCGAGCGGGGAACCGTACTCGAAGGACTTTGGAAACTGGCACTTCGCGTTCCTGTCATCCGGGCAATGGCGGTACGACAAGGCACAGGCTGCGGCTACAACGGCGTGGCTGGACAGAGACCTCGGCGCTGCCCAGGCGGCGGGCAAGCACCTGGCGGTGGCGTACCACGAGCCGTACTTCACTTCGGACACGGAGGAGCACACCAGGGCTGCTGCCCAGAAGCCCTGGATCGACGTGATGTGGAAGCACCGGGTCCGGCTGACCCTGTCCGGCTCGCAGCACAACTACGAACGGTCCTGTCCTGTGAACAACGCTGACAAGTGCGTCGCGGACGGGATGACAGCGTTCCAGGTTTCCACGGGAGGCGTCGACCTACGCCCGTTCACCAGCAGCCCGAGGTACATCGAGAAGCGGTTCAGCGACACCCACGGGTTCCTCCGGCTGACGCTGCACGGCGACGGGTCCTTCGACTGGAATTTCGTTCCCACCACGGGGTCCAGTACGGACTCGGGCACGCGCTCCGCCCCGTAGGTTGGGCGCTGAACCGGACATTGAACCGCAGTGGCGGGGAGTCCAGCAGGAATGCCGGACGCCCCGCCGTCGTGCGTTTGCCCGTGACGTCAGGCCTGCGCCTGCAGCCCCGGCACGCCGTCGAGGATCTCGAAGGAGGCCTTGGTGGACGCCGGTGCGCCGGGAGTGGTGACGTGGTCCAGCACCCGGAAGTCCGCGGTCATGGCGTCCCTGGTGATGCGCGTGTTCACATAGCCGCGGTTGTCGTTGTAGAACTTCAGGTGCGGGTTCCAGGCCATGGTGGCATCCGTGGTGGAGCCGGTGCCGTCGCCGGTGGAGGTGATGGAGGTGCACACCAGTTCCGAGCCCACCACGGGGGAGGCGGGGTCCTTGTAGTCCACCTTCACGTCGTTGGCCCAGTTGCGGTGCACATCGCCGGTGAGGACGACGGCGTTGCGGACGTTGGCGTCCACCCAGCCCTGGGTGATGCGGCGGCGGGAGGCTGCGTACCCGTCCCAGCCGTCCATGGAGACGTCATCGATGTCCGGTGCCTTGTTCCGGTCGCGCTCGGCGAAGAAGACCTGCTGGCCCAGGACGTCCCAGCGCTGGGTGGAGTTCCGGAAACCGTCCAGCAGCCACTTCTCCTGCTCGGCGCCGGTGATGGTCCGGTCCTCGGCAAGCCGCTCCGCCACGTTCTTCTGCCAGCCATCGCCGGCCAGCTGGTCATCCCGGTACTGCCGCGTATCCATCATGTGGAAGTTGGCAAGCTGGCCCCACTGGATCCTGCGGTAGATCTTCATGTCCGGCCCGGCCGGCAGCGAGGACGGCCGCAGCGGCATGTTCTCGTAGTACGCCTGGAACGCGGCTGCCCTGCGCTGGCGGAAGTGCTCCACGCTGTCGTTGAGCTGGCCCGCGTCCTTGTTCTCCGGGACGTCGTCCGCCCAGTTGTTGTCCACTTCGTGGTCATCCCAGACCACCAGCCAGGGCGCGATGGCGTGCGCAGCCTGGAGGTCGCCGTCGGCCTTGTACTGCGCGTGCCGCTGCCGGTAGCTTGCCAGCGAAACCGTCTCCGGGCCCTCGTGGTCCCGCGGATTGCCGCCGCCAATGACGTAGCTGTCCTTCTTGTACTCGTACAGGTAATCGCCCAGGTGCAGCACCAGGTCCGGGTGGTCTTCGGCCAGGCGGCGGTACGCGGTGAAGTAACCGTGCTCGTACTGCGCGCAGCTGGCGAACGCCATGGCCAGCGCCGCCGGCGTCTCTTGCAGGGCCGGGCTGGTGAGGGTGCGCCCCACCGGACTGACGTGTTTGCCGGTCCGGAACCGGTAGAAGTACTCCCGGCCCGATTTCAGGCCGCGCACCTCCACGTGCACCGAGTGTGCATTTTCGATCCGTGCCTGCTCCACGCCGCGGGCCACCACGGTGCGCATGCCCGCATCCTCGGCCACCTCCCACTGCACCGCAACCGGACGGGACGGCATGCCGCCCAGCCCGTCCTCCGCCACCGGGTCCAGCGCCAGGCGGGTCCAGAGGACGAAGCCGTCCGGCCACGGTTCGCCCGACGCGATGCCGAGCATGAAGGGGTCGGTGCGGAGGCCGGCGTCGTCAGCGGTGGAAACGGCGACGGCGGTACCCGGCAGTGCGGCGACCAGGCCCGCTCCGAGGCCGGCGGAGATAAGGGATCTGCGGGAAATGTTGTCCATGGCTCCCACGCTATTTCCAGCCCTTGTACAGGCTTTTAGGAGGATATGAATGGGTGGTTAACTGCGTGACAAGAAATGACCAGCTGGTGAGGCGGCGCCGCCGGACTTTAGTCCCTGTTCTGGACTAACCCCCGGGCGTACCGTGAAAGTGGGTCCCGCGACCGCGGGCACCGCGTTCGAGGGGGCATCATGGCCAGGTCCGGGCTTTCAGTATTCAGCGTTCTGGGCGTTGGGGCCGCGATCGTGCTGACAGGGTGCTTCGGGCCGCCGGCCCCGGCCCCCACCACCAGCTCAGCGGCACCAAGCGCGACGACGGGCCCCACCTCGAGTGCCACGGCAAGCCCTTCCGCCGCGCCCGGCACGACGGCGGCCACGACCACGCCCACCACCACGGCAGCCGCGCCAACAACCACCGCTGCCGCCCCGCCGTCGTCCGCCCCTGCCAGCCCGACGGCCACCGGGGAACCCGCTCCCACCGGCCTCCCCGAGCAGACAGGTCCGCTGACCGTTTTCTACGTGGCTGTCGGTGACAACGGCGTCTCCGGACCGGCGATCGGCTGCGGCGACAGCCTGGTGGCCACCACCACCGCCCCGGTCCGTTTCACGGACCAGGTCGGCCCCAGCGTGGGGACCCTGCTCGCGAACAAGAGCCGCGACATAGGCCAGTCCGGGCTGATCAATGTGCTGTACCAGTCGAACCTTACCTACGTTGCCGGTGAGCTCGATGGCAGCACCATTACCATCTGGCTGACCGGCCAGTTCATGCTGGGCGGCGTGTGCGACATCCCTCGCGCGAAGGCCCAACTGGAGTACACCGCCATGGCCGCATCCGGTGCCACCAGTGCCCAGGTTTTCGTCAACGGCCGCCCCATCGACGACGTCCTCAGCCTTAAGTAGGGCCCCGCGATGAACCCAGCCGGCACGGGGCCGGGCTCCCTGCAGCACCCACGATTCGCCCGCGCCTTTGCCCGGGCCGTGGGCGCAATGGACCGCCGCGGGGCCACCGACCACCGCCGCCGCGTCCTGGCCGGGCTGCAGGGCTCAGTCATCGAAATTGGGGCCGGGGCCGGGTCCTCCTTCCCGCTGTACCCTCCCGCCGTCACCCACGTCCTGGCGCTTGAACCCGATGACTACCTCCGGGCCGTCGCTGAAACACAGGCCGCCACGGCAAGCGTCCCGGTAACGGTGGTTGCCGCGGCAGCGGAGAACATCCCCGCAAAAACCGGCAGCGCCGACGCCGTGGTAGCCAGCCTTGTACTTTGCAGCGTCAAGGACCAGGCCGCCGTGCTCGCGGAGATCCGCCGCGTGCTGCGTCCCGGCGGAACCGTTGCCTTTTATGAGCACGTCCGGTCCGTGCACCCCTTCCTGGCCGCGGCGGAAGACGTGCTGACCCCGGTATGGGGGCGGTTCATGGGCGGGTGCCACCTCAATCGGGACACGCTGGCCGCAATTACCGCGGCAGGGTTCACCGTCCGGGACAACCAGCGCTTCGGCTTCGCCGTGCAGCGGCTGAACCCTCCGCTCGCCCACATCCTGGGCACGGCCACCAGCCCCGGGCCACCAGGCTGACGTGAACTTGCGCCGGGCTCCCGAGGTTTGCGACGTGAGGGCTGCACCTTGAGGTCGCATCCACGAGGGTGGGACGGTCGTCGTACCGTTGACCTAAGGTAGCGGTAGAACATCGGTACGTTCGAACGGATCCGGCATGACAGAGCTCAACGTCCGGGAGCAAAGCTCCCTTCCACTGCCGATCACCGATGCCGCGGGCCTGACCGCAGAGCAGACACTCGCGCGGCTCGGGTCCGGTCCGGGAGGGCTCACCGGGGAGGAAGCGGAACGGCGCCTGGCGGAGATCGGACCCAACGCCGTCCGCAGCCACCGGGCCAACGGGTGGGCAGTGCTGGGCCGCCAGTTCGCCAGCCCCATCCTGATCCTGCTGCTCATCACCGCCGGGCTGTCCCTGTTTCTGGGCGACGCCACCAACTCGATCGTGATCGGCGTGATCCTCCTGGTCAGCGTTGGCCTGGGTTTCACCAATGAGTTCCGGGCCGAGCGGGCATCCGAGGCCCTGCATGACCGCGTCACCCACCGCGCCGTGGTGCTTCGCGGCGGCACCACCACGGAAGTGGACGTCACCGCGCTGGTGCCGGGCGACGTCGTCCATCTCTCCCTGGGCGCCATCATCCCCGCCGACATCCGCCTGCTGACCACCGGCAACCTCCTCTGCGACGAAAGCATCCTGACGGGGGAGTCCCTGCCCGCCGCCAAGGATCCCGCCGCCGTGCAGGCCGGCGCGGCCCTGGCCGATCTCTCTTCCTGCGCGTTCATGGGCACCGTCATCCAGTCCGGCAACTGCACCGGCGTGGTGGTGGCCACCGGCGGCCGCGCCGAATTCGGCCGGATCGCCCTGGGCCTGGGCGAACGGCAGCCGCAGACCGAATTCCAGCTGGGGCTCAAGAGGTTCTCCTTCCTGCTGCTGCAGGTGGCCATCGGACTCACCACGCTGATCTTCATCGCCAACCTGCTGCTGCAGCGCCCGCTGATCGAATCGCTGCTGTTCTCCCTGGCCATCGCGGTGGGCATCACGCCGCAGCTGCTGCCCGCCGTCGTCAGCACCTCCCTGGCCACCGGCACCCGCCAGCTCGCCAAGCGGAAGGCCCTGGTCAAGCGGCTGGTCTGCATCGAGGACCTGGGGGACATGGACATCCTGGTCACGGACAAGACCGGCACCCTCACCGAGGGCAAGATCAGCTTCACGGCTGCCGTTCCGGTCACCGCGGACGTCTCCGGTGACGCCCTGCTCACCCTGGGCCTGCTGGCCACCGAGGCGGACTACACCGAAGCCAAACTCACCTCCGCCGGGCAGAATCCGCTGGACGCCGCCCTCTGGGACAGCCCCGGCGCGTCCGGGTTCCATCCTGGCCGCTTCGAGCGGCTGGACATGATCGGCTTCGACCACCAGCGCCGCCGCACCACCGTGCTGGTGCGCGAGGCCGGCGGGCTGCCGCAGCTGGTCACCAAGGGCGCTCCGGAGGATGTCCTCGCCCTGTGCGGGCCGGCCGCGCCGGCCGTGCAGGCCCTGCTGGACGAGCAGTTCGACGCCGGTTCCCGGGTGGTGGCCGTGGCCACCCGCCAGGCCGCGGAGCTAAGCAGGCTTACACCAGCGGATGAACGCGGCCTCAGCCTGGCAGGCTTCCTGGTGTTCCTGGACCGGCCCAAAGCCAACGCCCGGCAATCCCTGGACCAGCTGGAGGAACTGGGCATCTCGGTGAAGATCGCCACCGGAGACAACGCCAAGGTGGCCGAGAAAGTCTGCGCTGACCTGGACATCATCTCGGGCGGCACCCTCACCGGGGCCGAGATCGACGCATTGTCCGACGCCGACCTCGCGGCATCGGCCCGTACGGTCACCATCTTTGCCCGGGTCTCGCCCGAGCAAAAAGCCCGCATCATCGCCTTGCTGCGCCTAAGCGGCGGGTCCGTCGGATTCATGGGCGACGGCGTCAACGACGCCCTCGCGCTGCACAAGGCGGACATTGGCATCTCCGTGGACAGCGCCACGGACGTCGCCAAGGACGCCGCCGACGTCGTCCTCCTGGACAAGGACCTCGGCGTCCTGGCCGAAGGGGTGATGGAGGGCCGGCGGATCTTTGCGAACACCATCAAGTACGTCCTGATGGGCACCTCCAGTAACTTCGGCAACATGTTCAGCGCCGCCGTCGCGTCCGTGGTGCTCAGCTTCCTGCCCATGCTGCCCGGCCAGATCCTGCTCAACAACCTGCTGTATGACAGCGGCCAGTTGGCCATCCCGGGCGACCGCGTTGACAAGGAACAGCTCCGCGCCCCCTCGCACTGGAACATCGCGTTCATCCGCCGGTTCATGTTCCTGTTCGGTCCTATCAGTTCGGTGTTCGACTTCGCCACGTTCGCCCTGATGCTGTTCGTGTTCGACGCCGTCCCGGGCGAGTTCCGGGCCGGCTGGTTCATTGAGTCCATTGCCACCCAGACGCTGATCATCTTTGCCATCCGCACCCGGCGCGTTCCGTTCGTGCGGAGCCGGCCGTCCGCCGGGTTGATCACGGCTTCGCTGGGTGTGGTGGCGCTGGGCATCTTCCTGCCGCTCTCGCCGTTGCAGGGCGTTTTGGGGTTCGATCCCCTTCCCGTGCCGTTCTTCCTTGCCCTGCTGGGCATGATCGCGCTCTATCTGGTGTTGGTGGAATTCGCCAAGGCATGGTTCTTTGCGCGCGCCGCACAGCAGGTCCCCACTATTCCGGTGAGGCGCCGGGCGGATACCCACCACATCGCCCGCCGCGCGTTCCGCTTCAGCACTCCCGTCAAGGTGCCCCCGATCACCGCCGCGCTGCCAGGAATCCGGCCTCCCGGCAGGCGGCGGCGCCGTGGCCAACCGATTTCGCCCAAGCCGGGCGCGGCGCGGCGGTCCGGGGGCTAGCATGGCAGTAAGAGGGTCTTGGACTTTCTTGATCGGATTCAGGGCGATGAAGCCCGTCGTGGATCATGCTGGTCAATCGACCGAGGTGTCTTATTGTGTGGCGTGAACCTATCAGGCGGCGGACCCGCGAACTTCTCCGGGAGTTTGTAGACAGGGCAGACGAGTTGGTGCGGACCCAGGAGCATGTGGAGGGTCTGCTCGGTGCTGTCGTGTCCCTTGCGGAAGACTTGAGCCTTGAAGCTGTCCTGGACCGGGTGGTGCAGTCGGCATGCGAACTCGTCGGCGCGCGGTACGGTGCGCTGGGTGTCATCGGGGACGACCAGCAGCTCAGTCACTTTATTACTGTCGGCATCGACGAAGACGGCACCCGCGTCATCGGTGACCTGCCCACCGGCCACGGGGTCCTGGGGCAACTGATCCGCGAACCCAAACCGCTAAGGCTCCATGACCTGGGCGAGCATCCGATGGCAGTTGGGTTTCCCGCCAACCACCCGCCCATGAAGACCTTCCTGGGCGTTCCGGTCCGCGTCCGGGACACCGTGTTTGGGAACCTGTACCTGAGCGAAAAGATCGACGGCCAGGATTTCACGGCCGAAGATGAGGACCTTGCGGTTGCCCTCGCCTCCGCCGCCGGTGTCGCTATCCAGAATGCGCGGTTGTTTGAGGACAGCAACAGCCGCCAGCGGTGGCTCGAAGCGGGAATGGAGGTCAGTGACCGGCTGAAGGCCAATCCGAGGTCCGATACCGAAAATTTGGAGATGATTGTGGAGGGGGCCATGCACGCCTCCGCCTCTGCGTTGTCCCTGGTTGCGTCGCTGGCGGGGGACGGAAGCCTCAGGTGCCGGACGTCCTTGGGGGTCCAATCAATTCCGGCCGGGCAGGAACTTCCTGCCGCGTCCTTCTTTAGGGAGGTGCTTGAGTCGAGGCAATCCAGGGCCTTTGCCGACCCCCGCTATGTGTTCGATCCCGCGGCGGCCGAAAAGCTTGGACCGGTTTTGGTGGCCGCGCTGGCCAGCGATACCGACGGGCAGCGCGACAGTGTGCTGGTCGTTGCCCGGGCCGCCGGTGGCGCCCGCTACTCGGAACTGGATGTTGAACAGAGCGCGGTGTTCGCTTCCCGGATCGGTCTGACGCTTGATCTGCTCAAGGCGAACCAGTTGCGGGAAGAACATGCCTTGTTCATCGACCGTGAACGGATTGCGGCGGACCTGCACGACCTGGTTATCCAACGTCTTTTCGCGGCAGGACTGAGCATTCAAAGCCTGCGCCGCTACATTTCCGACCCCGAGGCGCACGAGCGCCGCATCGCCACCATCACCACCGAACTGGATGACTGCATCCATCAGCTCCGCGACACAATCTACTCGCTCCAGGCCCGGCAGCCTGACCGGGAGCTCCTCAGCGGACGCGTCCTCCACGCCGTCCTGGAAGCTGCCAATGCCGCTGGCTTCCTGCCCAGGGTCCAGCTCTCCGGCCCCATTGACCTGGTGGGCGACGAGGTGGCTGAGCAATTGCTGCCGGTGCTGACCGAAAGCGTCAGTAACGCGGTGCGGCACTCCGGCTCCGAGGACATCCACGTGGTGCTGGCCGCCTTGGAGGGCGAGGTTGTACTTACCGTGCGCGACCACGGGCAGGGTTTTGAGAATCCTGGCCGGGTCAGCGGGCTGGACAACATGAAAAACCGTGCCACCCGTTTGGGCGGCCGCTGCCTCATCGACAGCGCCCCCGGAAAGGGCACCAGCGTAACCTGGACGGTGCCCCTGCCGTGACGGGTCGGGTGCAGCTGCGGCATGCTGCAGCGCCTTGGCGCGGTGATTTCCGCACTTAGCTGAGCGGCACCGGGAGCACCTGGCCCCGGCGCCTGAAGCCCAACTTCTGCAATACGGAGGACACGGAAGCGGTTACTGACTCCTCGGGCAGCGTCATCTCCTGCCCGATCTGCTTGTTGGTCAGGCCGCGGGCCATGAACGCAAGGATGCTCCGTTCCGTTACGGTCATCGTTTCCAGCCAGGCGGCCGAGGCGGTCGCGTAGAGGCTGTCCGCAACCCTTTCCCTGACGCCCGGCTTGAACAGCTGGGTGCCGGCGATGGCGCTGCGCAGGCTGTTTATGATTCCGTCCTTATCGCCAACCTGCATGAGCACATATCCGGCCGCGTCCGCCAGAACCGCTGCACGCACTGCGTGGTGTTCGTCCCGGCTGGTCAGGATCAGGCACTTCACGTGGGGTGCGGTGGCGCGGAGCCCGCGGCACACCTCAATGCCGGTACCGTCCCCCAGCCTGTCGTCCAAGAGTGCAAGGTCTGGTTCAAGGACGTGGATAAGGCGTGTGGCTTCCGCCGCTGATGCGCTTTCGCCAACGATTTCGAACCCGTGATGTTCGAGCAGGTCTTTGAGTCCCTGGCGCAACAATGCATGGTCGTTGAGTATGAAGACCCGGACGGCCTCGTTCGGCGCCCCAACCGCGTCCTGCGGTGTTGCTGGTGTTTCCATGATGACGCCCTCGTTGGTTCGATTCCGTCCCCGGCCGCCTGGTCGGTGCAGGCACCTTGTCCGGAAGGAACCTCAACTCATCATCCTGCGGTGCGGCGCTGGATGTCAGGGTCAAAGGTCCGTTGCCCGCCGTTCCGGCCCCGAAAGCTGGAGACCCGGACGGCGCTTTTGCAAGGATGCCCAGCGTCCGGAACCGCCTGTAGGGCAGAAGGTCCCGTTATCTGCCGGTGGGGGTTATGACACCAGTGGTACGGGGGCTTTGTGCCCTGTTTCGCGGTTCGGGCCCGCCCTAGCCTGAATTAAGCAGTGTGGTGGACGGCCGCCTGCCGTACCCGGGAGGCGTACCGTGAAATCGACAAACGCGAGCATCATCGCAGGCATTGTCCTCATCGCGCTGGGAGGGCTGTTACTGCTGGACCGGCTTGGCATCACGGACAGCGGAGCCTTTGTGGCGCCCCTGATTTTCGCCGTGGTGGGTGTCCTGTTCCTGTCCCTCTTCGCCAGGCGCCGGGAGAACTGGTGGGCTGCCATCCCCGGCTCGGTTTTCCTTGGCCTGGCCGCCGTCATCGTGACGACGCAACTCACTGATGGCGCCTGGGGTGCGGCGTTCCTGTTCCTTTTCATGGGGGGTGGCTTCGCGGCCGTGTACCTGCGGGAGCGCACCAACTGGTGGGCCCTTATCCCGTCCGGAGTCATGTTCACCCTGGCAGCCATCGTGGCCCTCCCGCAGGCGATGCAGGGCACGCCGACGGCCGCCGTCCTTTTCCTGGGCCTGGCGGCAACTTTCGGTGTGTTGTCCCTGGTTCCGGTGGATGCTCCCGGCCACCCCGGCGATCACGGGGAGCGGATGAAATGGCCGTTGGTCCCCGCCGGGATCCTTGCCGCCATGGGCGTGATCTTTATCCTCCAGTCCGCGGCCGTGCTCATCCCGTTGGACTTCGCATTCCCGGCGATCATGATCCTGGCGGGGCTCGCCTTGATGGTCTACGCCTACCTCGCGCACCGCGATGGGAAGCGCAGGGCGCACGGCCCCACCCCCGGGTAGGCTCAGCCGGCCGTTTCGGCCCGTCCCCAGTGTGCGCTGAGCAGACCGCCAACGCGCTCCGGCTCCGCCCGGAAGCAGGATGACGCGAAACGGTTTCAGAACTTGACCTCCGCTGGTTGCCGGTCAGCCGCGCGATGCCAGGTGGTCAGTCACGTACTCGGCGTCCGGACCCACGCCCACCAGGGTGGCGGAAATGTGCCGGGTGAGCCAGGGGAGCCCGACGGCGTACAGACCCGGGTGCACCGTCACGCCTTTGGTGTGGCGCGGGTAGTTCCACTCGTCCAGGAGCGGAAGGTCCAGCATGCTGAAGTCCAGCGCATACCCGGTGGACCAGATGATGGAGGTGATGCCTTCACCGTGGAGGTCCAGCCGGGCATCGGAGCTGGCGGGCTGCCAACCGTCCGGTTCCGCTGTCTCGGCCTCGGGAGCGTCGATCCCCGCGGCGTTGATGTAGGCGTCAAAGAGCTTCTTGAACCGCTGGCCGAACCCGGCCTCCACGGCAGCCAGGCGCTGGGGGAGGTCGTCCGTGAAGACCGGAACTCCGTCGTCGACACCCTCAAACCGGCCATGGAGCCGGACGCCGCGCCGGCCCAGTTCGCGCAGGCGGACGCTGTGCCCGCCGCCGGTGCCGGACAGCAGCGGGTTGCACATGAACCGCCCGGCGGGGGAGGGCAGCTGGTCAACCAGCAGTGCGTTGATGCCGTACTCCGGGCCATGGACGTTCACCTGCATGATCCAGTGGAAGATGTCCTGGCCCCGGTACCGCCGCGGCGCCTCGGGGCACGTGGACACGGACAGGTGCACGGTGCGGCCGGCGTCGAGCAGGTCTTCGGTGATCTGCCCGCCGGACTGCCCGGTCCCCACCACCAGGACCGCGCCGTCCGGCAGCTGGCCCGGGTTGCGGTAGTCATGGCTGTGCAGTTGCAGGACATCCGGGGAGATGCCGACGGCGGCGGCCGGGATCCGCGGGCGCTGGAACGCGCCGCTGGCCAGCACCACGTTCCGGGCCGCCCAGGTGCCTTGGCCCGTCTGTACGGCGAATCCGGCATCCGTCGGGGTGATCCGGGTGACCTCGGTATCCAGTTCCACCGGGGCCTGGATGTCCTTGGCATAGCCGCGGAAGAACCCGATGGTGGCTTCCCTGGTCAGGAACCCGTCCGGGGCCGTCCCGGCATAGGGGGATCCGGGCAGGTCGACGGAGAAGTTGGGGGTGTTCAGGTAGAAGGAGTCCCATCGGTCCTGCCAGGCGCCGCCGAGGGCGGGACGCTGCTCGAGGATGCGGTGTTCCACGCCGCGCTGCACCAGCCAGTAGCTGGTAGCCAGGCCCGCCTGGCCCGCGCCCACCACCAACGTGTTGGTGTCCTGCCGGGGAACTGCGGTGGCGGACACGGCTACCGTGCCGCTGTCCCGCGACCGCTGGTCCGGGGTGTCCGGGCTTTGGGTTCCTTGGGCGGCAGGGTGGCGACGTAATGCAGGGCTTTCCCGGTCCATGCCCGCGCCCGGGTGTCGTCGCCGTCGCCCTCCTCGTTCCAAACTTCCGGCAGCCCCGTATAGCCGCCCATCGGACGCTCCGCCGGCCCGAACGGCACGGTCCGCTCGGATGACTCCAGCAGTTCCTTGTCCTCCGGGGAGAGCTTCACCCCGATGGTGGAACCGAACAGGCCGGCGAACATGTTGCCGTTGACGAACGCGCCGAGGTTGCCGAACATCGGTTTCACCACCACGTCCGGATGGTCGGGAACAACGCGCCGGAAGCGTTCTTTTTCTTCCTCGGTGGCTTTGGGCATCTCCATGGCGTGATCTCCCGGTGGCAGCGTGGTTGTCCGCGGATATGGATGCAGGATATGCCCATCGGCGGACCCGGTCGAGAGCCGATTCCCCGGCTGCGCCCGCGCCGCGAAAATCCCGCATTAAGCAGGTCAAACTCCGTCCTGAAGTGCTATATATAGCTCAAGGCAACTAATTTTTGGGTTGCCTTGCCAAGGGCGAATTCCGATCCGGGAGTACCCGGGGGCTGGAGGCGACGGTGCCGTACCTGCCGGCTGGAGCCCCGCCCGCCAACTGTCCCCGCAGCCGGTCGCTGCTGCTGCTGGCTTCGGCAGTCGCCGCCCTCACGGTCCTTACCGCCTGCAGTGGTGGCACAAGCCAATCGGTTTCCACTGTGGTGAAGGACAGCTCCTCGGCCGTCGCCACCGCCCGGATAGCCCTCCGGCAGGACATGGACGGCAAGCTGACGCAAGCCGCCACCGGCACCGTCCTCGACGATGAGCTCAAGGAAATACAGTCCGGCCGGAACACCGTCCTGACGCTGTCACCCACGGTGCAGGGGGACCGCGACACGCAAAAACAAGCACTCGACGTGCTGGACCAGTGCGCCGCCGGCTTTGCCGTGGCGCGCGCCGCGCTCGCAGCCAACGACGGCGGCACCCCCTCGCTCTCCGACGGTGACAAGGCGCTCGCCGGCGCGCAGGACGCCCTCAAGCAGCTCGAAGACAAGGTGGGGTCAAAGTGAAACGGCTGCTCGGCGTCGCGCTCGGGATCCTCACCGCCATCGGCGGGTTCGTGGACATCGGGGACCTGGTGACCAACGCCGTCGTCGGTTCCCGCTTTGGCCTGTCCCTGGTGTGGGTGGTGGTGGTTGGCGTGGTGGGGATCTGCCTGTTCGCCAATATGTCCGGCCGGGTGGCGGCGGCGTCTGGACGGGCCACGTTCGAGGTGATCCGTGAGCGGCTGGGGCCGCGGGCCGGCCTGGCGAACCTCGCGGCGTCGTTCCTGATTAACCTCATGACGGTCACCGCGGAGATCGGCGGCGTTGCCCTGGCCCTGCAGTTGGCAAGCAGCGTGTACTACCTGCTGTGGATCCCGGTGGCGGCCTTTGCGGTGTGGCTGGTGATCTGGCGTGTCCGGTTCTCCATCATGGAAAACGTCACCGGGCTGCTGGGGCTGACCCTGATCGTCTTCGCCGTGGCGCTGTTCCTCCTCAAACCGGACTGGGGAGCGCTCGCCGGACAGTTGACGCCAGCCGTGCCGGACCAGGAGACGGTGTGGACGTACAGCTACTACGCCATTGCACTGTTCGGGGCGGCCATGACGCCCTACGAGGTGTTCTTTTTCTCCTCCGGCGCCGTGGAGGAAGGCTGGACCGTGAAGGACCTGCTGCAGGAACGCATCAACGTCCTGGTCGGTTTTCCGCTGGGCGGCCTGCTGTCCGTTGCCATCGCGGCCTGCGCCGCCGTCGTCCTCCTCCCCGCCGGCATCTCGGTGACGTCACTGTCCCAGGTGGTCATGCCCGTGGCCGAGGGCGCCGGCAAAGTGGGCCTGGCGCTGGTCCTGGTGGGGATCGTTGCCGCGACTTTCGGCGCTGCCCTGGAAACCACGCTGTCCAGCGGCTACACCCTGGCCCAGTTCTTCGGCTGGTCCTGGGGTAAATTCCGCCGGCCCGCCGAGGCCGCGCGGTTCCACCTTTCCATGATTGTGTGCCTGCTGGTGGGCATCGCAGTGCTGGCCACGGGTGTGGACCCCGTCCTGGTGACCGAATACTCGGTGGTGTTTTCGGCCATTGCCCTGCCTTTGACCTACCTGCCCATCCTGATCGTTGCCAACGATCCCCAGTACATGCGCGAGCACGTCAATGGCCGGACTGTCAACGTGCTGGGCGTGGTCTACCTGGTGATCATCCTGGTGGCTTCGCTCGCCGCCATACCCCTCATGATCGTGACAGGAGCCGGCTCATGACGTCCCCCACCGCCCCGCTGAAGCCGGCCCCGCGGGTGGCCGGGCGCATCCTGGATGCGCAGCTGCACCTGCTGGACCGGCAGGTCCTGGATAAGGACGGCGTCCCGGTCACCACCGTGGACGACCTCGAGTTAAGCGGGCCTGCCCCGGACGCCGAGATCCCGCCCGGTACCCCCGCCCCGGTCATCACTGCCCTCCTGACCGGGGCGGTGCTGGGGACGCGCATCTTTGGCGGCAGGCCGCCGTCGTCCCGGTTGATCCGCATCCCGTGGACTGATGTGGCGCAGGTGGAGGTGGTGGTGCGGCTGGGCATCCGCGGCGAACCGCTGGACGCCAGCTGGGTGGAACGGTGGGTCAGGGACAAAATCATCGCGCGTATTCCGGGAGGCCGCCATGATCCTCGGTGACCTGCTGGGCACCCCGGTCTTCGATGCCGACGGCGTACGGCTGGGCCGTGTGGCGGACGCCCGGTTCGTGCTGGATGGCACCCCGCACCAGCTGATGGCGGAGCCGCGGCTGCTGGGGCTGGTCGTGGGCCCGCACAGCGCGTCCTCTTTCATGGGCTACGAGCGGAACGGCCTCACCCAGCCCCGCATGATTGCCCGGATCCTCCGGTGGCGGCACCGCGGCTCCTTCCTGGTGCTGTGGGAGGACATCGCGATGGTGGGGGCGGGCTCCGTCCGGCTCCGTCCAGGGTACACCCGCTACAGCCCGGCGCTGGACGAGGGCGGGCAGGCGGAGACCCGTAATTAGGTGTGGGCGCAATCTCCTGTAGTGTTGTGTCTGTTGTTGTGTTTATGCAGTTGGTAGTTCAGGCAGTACGCGCGGTCGAGAGTCCGCGTTCTTCTGAAGTAGCGGTTTTTGAACACCCCACGCCGGAGGGCCCGAAAGTCGGGACTTTCCCTCCACCTTCACGAAGGACAAAAATAATGGCTACTGGTACCGTCAAATGGTTTAACGCTGAAAAGGGCTTCGGCTTCATCTCCCCGGACGACTCCTCACAGGACGTTTTCGCGCACTACTCCGCGATCAACTCCAACGGCTTCCGCTCCCTCGAAGAGAACCAGAAGGTTTCCTTCGACACCGAGCAGGGCCCCAAGGGTCCCCAGGCCACCAACATCCAGGCTCTCTAATTTCTTAGGGTTCCGGGACCGTTAGGTTTCCAAGCAGGGCTTGCCGTCACCGGCAAGCCCTGCTTTTTTGTTAACCCGGGTGTGCGGGTTCCCTGTTCGTCGTCCTACTCCCAGTGGGGGGCAGCGGATCACCCGAGCTCGGCTAGGACCGCGGCAATCCTGCGGGAGCGTGTCTCTTCGGTCCGCGCTCCGGTCACGGCGAGCACATGGCGCCGCTGATTACTGTAGGAGAGGGACCGGAAGCGTTCCGCCGCCGCAGGGAACGCTGATCCGGCGGACGGCGGCAGCCCTAGGTTTGACTCCTCGACAAAGTTCGGTTGAAGGAGCAATCTAAAAGGTGCGAGCCTCTGCCGCGTGGCAAGCCATGGCGGCGGCGGTTGGACAACAATTTTCAACCTCTGCGACACCAGTTGGGGTGGTGCATGTCCGGTGTGCTTACACGCCGGAACCGGTGCCCGAGCTCCCCAGCCCGGGCGTCCGGCACCCTATTACTCCGAAATCAGTGGCCTGTTTGGCCTGTGGGTTGAGTTGAGCCGGCCACCGCTGCATCGGCCTTTCGGCCGAATACCGTTCAAGAGAGCGTTGCCATGAAGCAAAACCGGGGAACCACAAGATTCAACAAACTCGCATTTATTGTCGCTTTCGCTGTTGCGTTGCTGGCCTCGATGGCCGCCGCCGGTCCGGCGTCGGCCGGCGGCTGGGGCCATCGGACCTGGCAGGTGCAAGTGGGCTCTGAGTCCCGCGACCAGGAAATCCAGGGAATGTCGTTCCTGCCTGCGGAGATCTTTATCAATGAGCACGACACCATCAGCTGGGAGGCAAACGCCGCGGAGATCCACACGGTGACATTCCTGGCGGCCGGCCAGTCGCTGCAACCATTCAATCCGTTCAACGCTGATGAGTTGCTGAAACGCGGAGGGGACAGCTACGACGGGCACTCGTATTACAACTCCGGCCTCCTTTCGAACGTGGCGGTGCCGGGCTTCCCCGTCACCACAAGCTACAGCCTGACGTTCCCGCGGGAAGGCGACTTCATCTACTACTGCCTGGTCCACGGCGAAATGATGAAGGGCATGGTCCACGTCCGCGAGCAGGGCACGGACTACCCGTACAGCCAGGCTGACTACAACAAGGCATCGCGGGCGCAGGCGCGGTCCATCCTTCAGGACGGGCACCAGCTCGACGCCTCGCTGGCCGAACAAGCCAGCAACCATAAGGTCCTGGCCGGCGGTGACGACGGCGTTGCCATGGTCATGCGCTTCGTCCGGCCCAGCGTGACGGTGCATGTCGGCGAAACGGTGGTTTTCGCCAATACCGGCATGGGTGCACCCCATACGGTCACCTTCGGCACCGAACCGGCGAATATCTTCGCTCCGTCGGGCACGCCGTCGAACTTTACCGGCGGCGACCTCAACTCCGGCATCATTCTGCCGGGCGGCGACTTCTCGGTGACCTTCAACACAAAGGGAACCTTCAAGTACATCTGCGCACTCCATGACTACATGGGCATGGTGGGCCAGGTGAGGGTGGTCGACTGACACCCATTGCACCCATGGTCCGGCCGGAGCGGAGGCTCCGGCCGGACCATGGGCGTCTAAGCTGTCAGTGCAGTCCCATCACCTCCTGACCGGCGGGAACACCGGGCGCCCCGACGTCGTTGTTTCCGTTGGTGTGCCCTCCCGGTGCGCCGCCCGCCGACCGAAGGACACACCTTGACTCCGACTCCTCGCACCATCGTGATCACCGGCGCCAGCGACGGCATCGGCGCGGCAGCCGCCAGGACGCTGGCGAAGGCAGGGGAGCGGGTGGTCGTCGTCGGCCGGTCTGCGGAGAAGACCCGCGCCCTGGCCGCTGAAATCGGCGCGGACCACCACCTGGCCGACTTCGCCGACCTGGCCCAGGTCCGCGCCCTGGCCGACACCCTGCGCTCCACCTACCCGCAAATCGACGTCCTCGCCAACAACGCCGGCGGCATGATGGGCAAGCGCACGCTCACGGTGGACGGCAACGAACTGACGTTCCAGGTCAACCACCTGGCACCGTTCCTGCTCACCACCGCCCTGATGGACACGCTGACCGCCAGCAAGGCGAAGATCATCAACACCGCCAGCGCCGCGAACTTCTCCGGCAAGCTGGACCTGTTCGACCTCAATGCCGAGCACGGGTACCGCACCTTCCGCGCCTACGGCACCGGCAAACTTGCCAACATCCTCTTCACCTCCGAGCTGCACCGCCGCTACCACGGGCAGGGAATCACGACGGCGGCCTTCCACCCGGGCGTGGTCCGCACCAACTTCGCGGCGGACTCCAGCAGCCCCTTCCGGCACGCTTACAAGAGCGTGGCCAACCGGTTCATGCTCAGTCCGGACCAGGGTGCCGACACCATGCTGTGGCTCATCAACGGGACGGCCGGCACCGACTGGATTTCCGGTGCCTACTACGCCAAGCGCGCCCTGGCCAAAGCCAACCGGCAGGCCTACGACGCTGAACTGGCGCGCGGGCTGTGGGAGAAGAGCGAAGAGCTGGTCAAAGCCTCCGCCTGAACTCCCGGTTTACTCACATCCAACGCCGTCGTGATCTGCATCCAGTCCGTAGATGTCGCGGCCGATAACCTGCACCGGGCCACGGACGTAAGCAGGTCCGTTGCCGCTTCCGCCGGCACAATCGACATCGGAGGCGATGGGAACGCATCCTGAATAGTTGGGATCACAGCCGGGATTTGTTCCGGGAACGGCGGGGGCCGGCGGCACAGGGGCCTTCGCGGCCGCGGCTGCAGCGGCCTGGGCCGCAGCAGCCTGGGCTGCGGCGGCTTGCTGCGCGGCCGTCGCGTCGGCGGCCTGTTGGGCCGCTGCGGCCGCATCGGCAGCGGCTTTGTCTGCGGCTGCCTTGTCAGCTGCGGCCTTGTCGGCAGCGGCCTTATCCGCAGCCGCTTTGTCGGCTGCCGCCTTTGCCGCCGCGGCGGCCGCAAGCTTCTCTGTCAGGCGCTTGGACTGCGTGGCTTCGAGCCACACCAACCGGCCCGATTCGTCCTTGGTGCAAACATAAGCGGTGCCAGCTGAGATCTGCTGCTCGTTGACGGTACTGCACGTTGTGTCGGCAATCGGTGTTGCCGTGGGGGTTGCGGTGGCGGATTCGGTGACCGGCCCTGCAGCTGCGGTCAGCGAGGTAGGCGATCCGCCGCAGCCTGTCAGCACAAGAATAATGGCGCCGGCAGCCCCTGCAACCAGGGCCTTGTTGGGCCCCTTCCGGGGAGGTCCTCCCGCTGGCACGCCGCTCTCGAGGCAAATTCGTGGCATGGCAGAGCTGGAAGTTGCAGGCATGGGTCCCCCAAGAGCTTGTACTGGATGCGAATGCACGGCCAGCGTAGCGTTGCCCACTTTGGCAGAACGGGTTAAGCGCAAATCTTGATGGATTCCTTGGACGATGCTTGAAATCGCCCGGTCAGTGGCCGGCGTCGGCCGGTCCGCTGCCCGGGACGTTGCCGTTGTGGCTGATGGAGGCGACGGCGCCGGACTGTTCGTTCAGGAGCACCTTGTCGTTGCGCCCATGGTGGAAGTTGAACATCGCGTCCACCGATCCTGCTGTCGCGTCGGCTGAAGAGTCGCCGATCTGGCCGGTGTGCCAGTTGTCCTCAATGAACCGCAGGATGGAGGCCTGGTCCGTCTCGGTGTGATCCACGAAGTTCCTCTTCGCATACGGCGAGATGACAACCAGCGGCTGGCGGGGGCCGGGGCCGCAGCGGTCGGCATAGCCCCCTGCCACGGGGACGCCGTTTGCTGCGGCGTTCAGGCACCATGCGGCGTCGTCGGATCCGGTGGAGGCGTTCTTCGGCTGGGCGGCCACGTGGTCGTACCAACCGTCGGAGTCGTCATATGCGAGAACGACGGCGGTGTTGTCCCAGTTCTTGGACTGCTGGATCTGGTTGACAGTCCTGGTGATGAAGTTCTGCTCGTCCACGGGATCCGAGTATGCCGCGTGGCCGTCCTGGAACTCCGAGGCCTTCAGGAAGGACACGGCAGGCATGTTGTCGCTGTCCACCACCTTGCTGAAGTCAGCGAGGTCGTACTGGTGGTTGGCCTGGCCGTTGTGCCCGATCTCCGCGTCCGAGGCCGGCGGAAGGTGGTGCGGGTTGGCGGTGGAGGCGTAGTACTGGAACGGCTGGTGGTGCGGGGAGTAGTCCACCACGGACGCGCCGGCGGCGTTGGTGTGGGCGGCCATGCACGATGCCGGAGTGCTCCTGGCAGCGGGGGTGGTGGGGGCGAAGCCGCCCTGGAACCAGCCCCAGGATGTTCCCTGCGCATTGAGCAGGTCGCCGATGTTCCTGCCGGTCATACCGGCAAGGTTGTTGGCCTTGGCATGGCTGCTGTTGGAGCAGTCGTCGTAGACCGGGTCGGGGTCGTTGATCACGGTGCCCACGCCGTTGGCGTCCGGCTGGCGGACTGCGCTGGATCCGGTGGCCGGGGTGGCCACGGGCTGCCCGGCGGCGTCGTACTGCTTGACGCCGTGGGTTTGGCCCGAGACCAGGTTCAGCGCGCCCGGGGTGGACGGGCCGAAGACAGTGCTGAAGTGGTTGTCGCTCATGGCGTAGTTCTGGGCGTAGTTCCAGATGCCGGTGACGGTGTTCCCGTCGTAGTAGTCCATGGTCAGGCCGGGGCGTCCGTACTGGTTGGTCCCGCACGCGTCGCGGCTGGTGAACTGGACGAACTTGTCCATGGCCCCGCCGTTGTAGGCGTTTTGCTCGGCCTTGTAGCCGTGGTCCTGGTCGCAGGTGACGGACTGCATCGGGGAGAGCCGCGCGGGCTGGACCGAGTTGGGGTTCTTCGGCGCCAGCAGTCCTGCAGTGGCCAGGGTGTTGATGTCCTTCGGGGTGTCCTCCGCGGCGGTGAACGTGGCCGCCGGAGCGCCGGAACCCTGCTGGGTTTCGCCCGCGGTGTTGGCCGCGTTGGGGTAGGTGGCGAAGTAGTGGTCGAATGAAACGTTCTCCTGGAAGAGCACCACGACGTGCTTGATCGGCGTCGCGGTGTCGTCGTGCGTGCCGGCGGTGGCCGGGGCCGCGCCGAAGCCGACCAGCCCGGCCGTCAGTGCGGAGGCGGCCAAGGCAGCCGCGCCGGTGGCAGCGGTAACGCTTTTCCTGGTGAATCTGGGGGACGGATAAGGCATGGGGTATCCAATCGTTCCTGTGGGGTGCACTGCCGCGGCCTGCGGCAGGTGCGGGGGGAGTGCTACTTTGCGGGGGTGGCGTCGGCTTCGTAGGTGAGGATTTCGGTGCCGTTGCCTTCGTCGCCGTTGTCGGGGGCCACCGTCATGGTGAGGTGGCCGCCGTTGGCGGTCAATTTGAACGGGTTGCGGGTGGCCACGTGTCCGGCGGTGGACCATTGCTGGAACGGGACATCACGGGTCACCGCATGGGACTTCAGGTCGATCATCGCCATCCCGCCCAGTTCGTAGGTGGCTGCGGTCCCGCCGGCCTGCGGGGTTTGCGGGAGGTTGGTGATTCCGGCGCATAGCATCTTCGCGTTGGGAACGTACTGGCAGTCCTGGTAGTCGATGAAGTAGTTCGGGTTCTCCCAGGTGGAGAGCTGCTTGCCTTCGAGGTCCCATTCTGCGAACCGCCGGGAGCCCCAGGTGTTCCCGACGAGGTGGCCGGTCTGCTTGTCCAGGACGATGCCGCCGAAGTGGTCCTTGACCTCGAACTGCTTATGGACGTCCAGGGTGTCCGCATCCACCTTGTAAATGATGGCGCTGCTGTCCGGCCGGTACTGCGCTACCGGCACCCAGACGTTGGTGCCGTCGAAATCGATGCCGCCCGGGTGGTACATGTCGCCCTCGCCGAGGATGATGTCCTTTTGCAGGTTGCCGGCCTTGTCCATGACGAACAGGTGGCCGATGCCCTTGCCCGGTGTGCGGTCGTAGCCGCCCTGCTGTGTGGAGTACTTGACCGTGGGTTCGAGGATCTGGACGGCGGAGAGGAAGATGTGGTCCTGGCTGTAGGCGATTCCCTCGGTGTGATAGGTGGGGAAGTCAAGTTTCAGTTTGGACGTTTGGTGCCAGGCCGTGTTCCGGGTGACGGAGTCGAACGCGTCGGCCAAATCGGTGTTTGTTTCATGGTGGGTCGCGGAGGCGGGGTCGGTGCCCTTGTCCGGGCCGTCCGCCTGTGCGGCCGCTGTACCGGCGGCCGCACAGGCGGCGATAATCAGGGATGCGGCCATGGTGAGGGCACGCCGCGTGGGTTTGGAGCTCATGGGGCCTCTTAAGGTTGGGGTCTCAACAGGAGCTCTCAAGTTACTAATGGGTAATGAACCGGGCATGGCGCACCGGTGAACTGCCGTTGTCGCAGGACTGTCCGGTTGGCGCGTCGCCGCGCCGGGTCCCCCCTAACCGGATTGCCTCGCCAGCGATTCGCCGATGACGCGTGCCCCTTCCGGGTACGCGCCCGGGTTGGGGCCGGAATAGTTCAGTCGGATGAAGGCGCCCGCCGGTTCCGCCGGGAACCACTCCGTGCCGGCGGCGATGACCACTCCCGCATCTTCGCAGTCGCGCGCCAGCCGCGGGAGGTCCGTCCCATCGGGCAGGCGCACCCACAGGTTCAACCCGCCGCGGGGCAGGTTGTCGATATGGGCCGGTGGGACGTATTCGCGGATGCTCGTGGCCAGCAGGTCCCGGCGCGACTGGAGTTGCTGGCGGAGGCTGCGCAGGTGTGTCTGCCACCCGGGCTGCGTGACCACATCCAGGGCGGCCGCCTGCAGGAGCCCGCTGACGTACATGGATTCGGCGGCACGCTGGCCAAGGATGCGTTCCCGCGCCGGGCCGCGGGCAATGACCGCCGCGATGCGGATGGCGGTGGAGACGCTTTTGGTCAGGGACCGGATGTAGACCACGTGACCGGAATCATCCCGTGTGGCCAGCGGCAGGGGGTCAGAGGTGATGCCGAAATCGTGCGCCCAGTCGTCCTCCACCAGGAATGCGCCGTGCCGGCGGGCCACGTCCAGGATCTCGCCCGCCCGCTCTGCCGCCCACTGCGTGCCGGTGGGGTTGGCGTAGTTGGGCTGGATATAGAAGGCCCGGGCACCGGTCTCGGCGAAGGCGCGGTCCACGTCTGCGGGGTCGGGTCCATCCGGCCCGGTGGGCACCGGCACCAGGCGCACCCCGGTTTGCGCGGCGGCCAGGATGGCACCCCAGTATGACGGTGATTCGATGAGCATCGGCTGCCCGGCCCCCACCAGTGCGCGGAAGATGGAGCTGAGTCCGCTCTGGCTTCCAGGCAGCACGATCACGTCATTCGGCGTGGGCGGCGCGATCCCTACCGGGGTTGCCTGCCCCAGCTCGCGGGCGAACCACTGCTGCAGTTCCGGCATGCCGGCGGCGGGCGGCCGGGACAGTGCGGCGTCGCCGCGGGCGGCCCGGGCCAGGGCTACCCGCACCAGCCGTTCTGGAAGCAGTTCACGGTCCGGGTATCCCGAATGCAACCAGATGGCGTCGTTGGGGACGTTGCGCATCGTGCTCGACGACGACGGCAGCGGCGAGTGCGGCGACCGCAGCGCTGCGGTCTGCCAGCCATAGTCGGACGGACGTGCCGTCCGTACCGCGCGTACGAACGTTCCTACGCCGGGGCGGCTTTCAATCAGTTCCTGCGCGGCGAGTGCCTGCAGGGCCTTCTGTACCGTCACGGGGCTGGCTTGGTGTTCGGCCACCAATTGCCGGGTGGACGGCAGCCGCGCGCCGGGAGCCGCACTGCTGATCCACTGCCGGAGTGCCGCAGTGATTCGCGAACTGCTATCGTTGTTCATGAAAGAACATAGTAGCGCTACTGTCCTGGAGCGCCAAGCGATACCGCAGAGAATGTCCGCCGGAGTCTGGTGGGGACTCCTTGGCGTGGCAGCCTTTTCCTTCACCGTACCCTTCACCCGTGTTGCCGTGGCCGGGATCCCGCCGCTGTTCATTGGCTCGGGCCGTGCCGTCGTCGCCGCAGTCCTTGCCGCCGCAGCGCTCGCGCTGACCCGGCAGCGGCTGCCACGCCGCGGCACCTGGCTGCGACTTGCCCTCGTGGCGGGGGGCGTCGTCGCGGGCTTCCCGCTACTGACGTCCTACGCCCTCACGGCGGTGCCCGCCGGGCACGGCGCCGTGGTCATCGCCCTCCTTCCCGCTGCGACAGCCACAGTGGCCGTGCTGCGCACCGGCGAGCGCCCGGCCGCCGCATTCTGGCTGGTCATGGCGCTTGGTTCGCTGGCGGCGATCGCCTTCGCCTTCCTGCAATCCGGGGGAGTCGGGCACCTGCAGTGGGCAGACCTGCTGCTCCTCGGAGCCGTGGCCTGCGCCGCCGTCGGATACGCCGAAGGGGGACTGCTGGCCCGTGAACTGGGGTCGTGGCAAACCATCGCCTGGGCCCTGGTCCTCGCTGCCCCGGCCATGCTGGCCCTGGCCGTGGTCTCCATCCTCAGCCAGCCGCCGTCGGCCACGCCCGTCCAGTGGGCGGCCTTCGGCTACCTGGCAGTGGTCAGCATGTTCCTGGGCTTCTTCGCCTGGTACCGCGGGCTGGCCATCGGTCCCATGGCCCAGGTCAGCCAGATCCAGCTGCTGCAACCGGTCCTCAGCATCGGCTGGGCGGCGCTGCTGCTCGGGGAGGCGCTCACCTGGACCACCGTCCTGGGCGCCCTTGCCGTCATCCTCTGCGCCGCCGCGGCCGTCCGCGTCCGCCTCAACCGTCCAGCCCGCCAGCCTTAAAGGAGCACCCGTGTATATTCCCGCCCACTTCGCTGCCACCCCCGAAACAGTCAACTGCCTGCTGGCCAAGCCCGGAGCCGCCAACCTCATCACCATGACGGAGCAGGGGCTGCTGGCAACGCTGCTGCCTTTCGCCTTCAACCCGGGTGTGGGGGAGCGCGGTGCCCTGCAGGCTCACATGGCGCGGAACAACCCGCAGTGGTCCAGCGTGCCAACCGGCGAAGCGCTGGCCATCATCCAGGGCCCCGACAACTACATCTCGCCCTCGTGGTACGCCGCCAAAGCCGAGCACGGCCGTGTGGTGCCCACCTGGAACTACGCCACGCTCAATGTTTACGGCGAGTTGGTGATCCATGACGACGCCGGCTGGCTGGCACGGCACGTCCGGCACCTGACCGGCCTGCATGAGGACAGCCGAGAGCACCCCTGGGCCGTGGACGACGCCCCGGAGAAGTTCATTGCCGGGCAGCTGCGCGCGATTGTGGGCGTGGAACTGCTGGTCACCCGGATCGAGGCGAAGGAAAAGCTGAGCCAAAACCGTTCCGACGCCGACGCCGCCGGGGTGGCGGCAGGCCTGCGGGCCGGCGGCCGGGAAGCCGGGGCTGCCGCCGTCGAACGCGCCCGCAGGAACTGACCGCCAACGGCAGGACGGAGCAGGTGGTCAGTCGGCCCGTTCCAGCAGCACCATCACCTCGTAATGCGTGGTCTGCGGGAACATGTCCAGCACCCGTGCCCGGCGCGCAGTGAAGGACGAAAGGGCTGCCAGGTCGCGGGCCAATGACTGTGCGTTGCAGCTGGAGTAGACCACGTGCCGCACGTCCGAGGCTTCCAGCCAGCCGCACAGCTCCTTGCCAATGCCGCGCCGGGGCGGGTTGACGATCACCAGGTCTGGCGACTGCTCGGCGGCAAGGGCAAACGCGGTGGCGTCGCCGGACTGGAACGCCATGCCTTCCAGTCCTGCCTCCGCGCTGCTGAGCCGGGCGGACACAATTGCTTCGCCGCTGGTTTCAATGCCGGTGACCGTCCGGCCCGGGGCGGCGCTGTGCAGGGCGAACCCGCCCACGCCGCAGTAGAGGTCCCAGACGGAGGCAGGCGCGAGCTCGTTGACCCACTCGCGGCCCTGCCGGTACAGCGCCGCGGCCATCTCGCTGTTGGTCTGGAAGAAGCTTTGCGGGCGCAGGTGCAGGTTGACGTCGTTGACCCGCATGTTCAAGGTGGCCTGCCCGGTTAACAGGATTTCCCGGTCACCTTCCAGGACGGCCTTGTGCTCCGGGTGCAGGTTGACCGAGAGCACCTTCACCTGCGGCAGCGCGGCCAGCAGTTCCGGCAGATGCTTGCGGATGCGGGGCACCACCTGTTCGGAGCGCAGGACCAAGCGGAGCATGATCTCGCCGTCGGGGGATTCGGTGATGATGACGTGCTTGAGTTCGCCGGTGCGGCGTGGCACGTCGTAGGGCGTTAGGCGGATCCGGCGGATGAAGTTCGCCAGCACCGGGAAGCAGGCCAGCAGGCCGGGGGAGCAGACGCCGCACCGGCGCAGGTCCACGCCGTGGCCGTCGGCGTCGAGGATCCCGATGGTGGGGTTCCGTGCCGTTCCGCCGATCACCATCTTGGCCTTGTTGCGGAAGCCCGATTCCCGGCTTGCCACCGGGGGCAGCCATTCGAGCTCCGGATGTCCGGACAGGAGGCCTTGGCAGTGGCGTTGCTTGCCGGCCAGCTGGTCGCCGTAGGGCATGCCCATGTGGGTGCAGGAACGGCAGGTGCCGGCATCGAAGTAGGAGCAGTCCATGACCGGACAAGTTTACCCGGTCGCCTTGGCAGCCTCGAAGTGAACGGGCGACGGCGTCACGTGGCGGAGTGCCGCCGTCGCCTTCTTCAGGGGCTGGGAAGCGGCATCGCCTGTGCCTTGCGGCCAGGAGTTCTTTCGCGGCCCAGGACCGCAGGGAGCACTGCGGCCGGTGAGGCCGCAGGCTGCCGTGCGGCTTTGGAGCGGCTGGTGCCGACGTATCATCTCTGTGTGCTTTCATTCTGGAGCCGGGCCGACTCGTGTCTGCTGTTGGGAATTCATACGGTGAAGGGTGGACATGGACCGGGCTAGTCTTGATCGGATCGATCAGAGCATCCTGGCGGAGCTGACGCGCAATGCCCGGGTCAGTCATGCGGAGCTGGCAGCGAAGGTGATGCTCTCCCGCAACGCCGTCCGGCAACGTATCGACCGGATGGAACGGCAGGGGTATATCCAGGGCTATACCGTGGTGGCCGGCGCTCCGGGTCAAGGCACAGTTTCGGCCTTCCTGATGGTCTACCGGAAGGACAGGGTTCGCGGGGCGGACGTTATTGCCGTGCTGCAATCGATCCCGGAGGTGGTTCTGTGCGATGTGGTCAGTGGCGACTTCGATCTCCTGGTGCGGGTGGAAGCCCGTTCGCTTGAACGGATCCAGGAGATCTGGGAACAAATTGCGGCCACACCCGGTGTAACGGACACGGTAACGGCGATGACCCTGTCCAACTATGTCCGGCGGAGCGCGGGAGTCCTGCCCACTTAGGCAGGGGAACCCGGCACTCCGGCCGGACCGCGGGGACCTGATCCTTATTGGCGCCTGATGCAGACAACCTTTGGCTGGGTCATTTCCTCGTAGGCGAAACGCACGCCTTCGCGGCCCATGCTGCCGTACTTGGATCCACCGAAAGGCATGCCGTCGAAGCGGTAATCCGATGAGTCGTTAACCATGACTCCACCTGCCTCGATGCGGGACGCAGCCTGCAGCGCCGTGTCCAGCGAACGCGTGAAGATCCCGGCATGAAGGCTGAAGTCGACGGCGTTCGCCATCTGCACGGCGTCGTCAAAGGTTGAAAACGGCTGAAGCATCACGACTGGTCCAAAAACCTCCTCCATCCAGAGCCTGCTGGCGGGACTGACCTTCTCCAGGACCGTGGGCTGGAGGACGTTGCCGTCCCTGGTGTTGCCGGCGAGTACATTAGCCCCGGCGGCGACCGCCGCGTCTATTTTTGCTGTGAGCTGGTCCACGGCGGCGGCAGTGATCATCGGGCCCATGTCGGTGGCTTCATCATCGGGGTTGCCGGACACAAGCTGCGCCGTCTCGTGCAGGAAGAGCCGGCGGAACTCCCGGTACAGGGGCTCGGCCACGAGGATGCGCTGCACTCCCACGCAGTTCTGGCCTGCCGCCCAAAAAGCTCCGGAGACGCAGGCCTTCACGGCAGCGTAAATGTCCGCGTCGTCCATGATGATCACGGGGGCATTTCCACCCAGATCCATGGACAGCTTCTTTAGTCCTGCCGTCCTTGCGATGGCTTCCCCGGTGGAAAACCCGCCCGTGAAGGACACCAGCCGGATCCCGCGGTTCGCGACGATCGCCTCCGCAACTTCCCTGTCCCCGTGGACCACCGTAAGCACCCCCGGCGGCAGCCCGGCTTCGGTGAGGACCTCTGCCAGCAGTTCCGCGCACAGCGGTGTCAGGGCGGATGGCTTGAGGATGACGGCGTTTCCTCCTGCGATGGCGGGGCCCACTTTGTGCGCCACCAGGTTCAGGGGATCGTTGTAGGGCGTTATCGCCGCGATGATCCCCAGCGGTTCGCGGGAGTACCATCCGATGCGGTCTTCCGAGCCCTCATAGGAGTCGAAGGGAATTGTCTCGCCGGCGTTGCGGCGCGCCTCTGCCGCGGACAGGCGCAGGGTGTTAACTGCCCGCAGCACCTCCTTGCGTGCCTGGCGGATCGTTTTTCCGCTCTCCGCTGTGATGGTGCGGGCAAATTGCATTCGCCGTTCCTCAATCTTCGAGGCGGCACTGTCCAGGATCTTTCCCCGGGCATGGCGGGACAACGCCCGTGCCTGCTGCGCCCCGGCCCGGGCCGCAGCAACAATGGCGTCGACGGATTCCGGTTGCGCCAGGGCGACCGCGCCCACCACCCGGCCATCGTAGGGGCTCACCACGTCGCGGAAAACGGCCAGTTCAGGATCAAGGGGTGCAAGCATCGATTCACGCATCTGCAGCCACCTGGTTCCGGGCACCGTGCATGGCAATAATGTCCGACAGGAGGGCATACGCCGTCTCCACCCGCCCCGCCCCGGGCCCCGAAACGGTAACCGGTCCGAGGAGATCGGTGTTGAATGCGACGGCGTTGTTGGCACCGGACACTCCCGCGAGGCCGTGGTCCAGGGGGAGCGCCGCGGGTGCCACGGAGGCGCTGATGGTTCCGTCCGGGTTCCGGCGTGCTGATCCCACCAGTTTCCATCGGCGCCCCTCGCTCTTTGCGCTGCTGAGATCACCGGGGGTCAAGGCCGAGATGCCTTGGCGCTGAACGTCCGCCAGCGTTAGGTCCGCGCCGAGGAGTTCGTTTGCAAGGATCAGGACTTTGAGCTGGACGTCGTAGCCGTCGATGTCGGCTGTGGGGTCTGCCTCGGCATATCCCCGCCGCTGGGCTTCCTGGATTGACTCCTCAAGACCGAGGCCTTCTTCCATCCGGCCCAGGACATAGTTGCTGGTGCCGTTGAGGATGCCCTCGAACCCGTTGAGGGCCAGCCCGGGGAACAATTGCCTGGCGAATCGGATGACGGGGGTTCCACTCATCACGGCGCCCTCGAATTCGAAGTGCAGCCCGTTCAGCTGTGCAAGTCCGGTGAGCTCCGCACCATGCAGGGCTACGGGGCCCTTGTTGGTGGTGCAGACGCTCTTCCCCGCTTCGAGGGCCCAGCGTACATGCGAAGCAGCCGGCTCCCCGGTTGCGGGGTTGGTGAAGGTCGCCTCGCAAATGATATCGGCGGAGCACGTCCTGATGACGCGCTCGTTGTCCGGGTCCGCGGAACCTCCGTGAGCTGCGAACGTCTCGTCAGCGGGGTTTATCCGCAAGGCCATGTCCATGTCGATTCCCCCGTTCCGGACCAGGGAACCGAGCCGAAGGTCCGTAATGGCGACCACCCGCAGGCCGAAGCCCAACTCGCGGCTGAGCTCATCACCCCGGGTTGCGATCAGCTCGGCGAGGGTGCGGTTGACGCCGCCGAACCCGATCAGCGCAATGTCGTAGGTGGTCATGGTGCTCCTTTGATGTGGTGGTTTGGTGCTCCCATCGTGGCCCCGGCTGCTGTCCGTAGGGACATGTCCAAACGCACTATCGGGCGGTCACATCGACCATTGGAGGACCACATCGACATGCGGCGTAATGGCCATAGGCGTGCAACATTCGCAATTTCATATGATTTTGATGACTAAAACTTCATTTTCGTGTTACTTTCGTCACTGTCGACGCGCTAACAGCTCCTCTTGGACAGGCAAACGAACCGCGGCCGTCCTTCCCACCATTCCCCCACTGGAGGCATCTCTTGGAATCTTCGACCCCCCTTACCCTCAAGCCGGAGCCGGGTGCACCACCGGCCACGGAGTCGGGCCTGCGCCGCTCCATGGGACCCCGGCACCTTGTCATGATCGCCATGGGCGGCGTGATTGGTTCCGGCCTGTTCCTCAGCTCGGGTTACACCATTTCCCAGGCGGGCCCGCTGGGCGCCGTCCTTGCCTACCTGGTGGGCGCCTTCGTGGTTTATCTGGTGATGGCCTGCCTGGGTGAGCTCGCCATTGCGTATCCCGTGTCCGGGGCATTCCATATCTATGCTGCGCGGTCCATCGGTCCCGCCACCGGATTCGCCACAGCGTGGCTTTACTGGCTGTGCTGGGCCGTCGCCATCGGATCCGAGTTCACAGCCTCGGGCCTGCTGATGCAGCGGTGGTTCCCCGGCGTTGATGTGTGGGTCTGGTGCCTCGTGTTTGCCGCTACGCTGTTCGGCCTCAACGCGGTGTCGTCCAGGTTCTTCGGTGAGTCGGAATTCTGGTTCGCCATCATCAAGGTGGGCGCCATCATTGCGCTCATCGTCCTGGGCGGGGCGGCCCTCCTGGGCTTCCACCCGCTGAGCGGATCCGGCGCCCATCCTTTCCTGTTCGAGAATTTCAACACCGATGGCGGGCTCTTTCCCAACGGATTCACCGGGGTCCTCGTGACCGCGCTCGCGGTCTTTTACGCCTTCTCGGGCTCCGAACTCATTGGCGTAGCCGCGGGCGAGACGAAGGACCCCGCCACGAGCATCCCCAAGGCGATGCGCAGCACGGTAATCCGCCTCCTGGTGTTCTTCGTAGGTGCTATCGCTGTCATTGCGGCAACCATTCCTTACACGGAAGTTGGGCTCGACGAGAGCCCGTTCGTGACTGTGTTCACGGCTACCGGTGTTCCTTTCGCCGCCGACCTGATGAACTTCGTCATCATCACTGCGCTGCTGTCGGCCGGGAACAGTGGCTTGTTCTCATGCGCCAGGATGCTCTACTCCCTCGCCGACGAAGGCCAGGCGCCCCAGGCACTCAAGAAGTTGACGGGGCGCGGCATTCCCATGATCGCGCTCTCGGTGAGCATGCTCGGCGGCCTGGCCTCGCTCATCAGCAGCGTGGTCGCCCCGGAGACTGTTTACCTGGCGCTCGTTTCGGTGGCCGGCTTCGCTGTGGTGGGAGTGTGGATGTCCATCACTGCCTCGCATTTCTTCCATCGGCGGTCTTTTGTCCGGAACGGCGGGGACGTTTCCGCTTTGCCGTACCGTGCCCCGCTCTTCCCGCTGGTTCCGGTCCTGGCGTTTTCCCTCTGCGTCGTTTCCCTCGTAGGCATAGCCTTTGACCCGGCCCAGGTCGCGGCCCTGTACTTTGGCGTGCCTTTCGTTGCGGCCTGCTACGGCTACTTTCACCTCAGGTACGGGCGGAAGTCCCGGGCCGGTCTGGCGAACTAGGGCAAGACGACTTTCCGGGGCCTGGTGCAGACGGCGGAACCGCCTGCGCCGGGCCCCGGCCTTTGGGCGGGTCCCGGTGTTGCTTTTGGGCCGTCAAAGCTTTGCCCGTGTGAGGATAGGCTGGTTGCCGGTCGGAAGGAGCAGTGAGCGTGGAGAACTCCCCGGAGGCGTCATCGCTGGCGCAGGGGCTGCGGATCATGCGTTTGGTGGTGGACCGGGAAAAGGCCGGCAAGCAGCTCTTAGGCGTCTCGCAGCTGGCTGCCGAGCTGGATATGGACCAAAGCCGTGTCTCCCGCCTGACGCAGGAGCTTTGCGAGCTTGGCCTCCTGGAACGCCGAGAGCGGGGTCCGTTCCGGGTGGGAAGCGGCTTCTTTGGCCTGGCCGCCACACTTAACACCGGCTGGATACGGGACGCAGGAGCGGAACTCGAAACACTGGTGGCCGCAACGGGGCTGCGTGCCCGGGTATCCGTCCGTGACGGTTACCGGGTCATCCTGCTGCTGGCGTCCAGCAACGATTCACAGGCCGGCAGCTTCGTCCAGCCCGGCATGGTCACCCCCGTCTGGTGTACGGGATCGGGGCGGGCCCTGATGTGGGACCACAGGCGGCGCGGTTTTGAGGCTTTGCTCTCCGACGTGAATTTCGTCGGGGTCGGGGGCCCTGGCGCTCCGCATTCCAGCGCGGAGGCCTGGGACTTGATGGCCAGGGACAAGCCCCGGGGCTATGTTGTTGCTGCTGAGGAGTTTGAGCACGGCATCACTGAAGTGGCCGTACCCATCCGCGATGCGGAGGGCGGCATCCTGGCTTCGCTCAGTGCGCTGGGCAGCCGGGTCGATGTTGATGTTCGGACCGGGGAAGTGGCGGATATTCTCGCCGGGGCCGCAGCCAGGCTCGGATCAGGTCGTCTCGCGGTGCATCAATAACGGCCGGCCGCGGCGACTATGGACGATTGTGCTGCGAATGCCCTCCGAGCATGGCCTCGAGCCATTCACCTTCTTCGCGGAGCGCTTTCGCGTGGTCGGCCTGCCTGGGCTCGATGCGGCTCTTCAGGCCAACCACTTGCAGCGCGGCCACTACTTCACCCCTGAAGTCCCTGATGGGCACGGCCAGCGAGTAAAGCCCCGGTTCCGCTTCCTCGTCCACGATTGAATAACCGCGTAAGCGTGCCTCCTTGAGGCGCGCCAGGAAGTCCTCAACGTTGGCTGGCGTGTTAGGGCCGTGCTGCTGGAATGGCACGGACGCGAAAGTTTTGCGAACCTCTTCATCGGAGGTTTCCCAAAAAAGCGCCTGCCCGGCGTCGCTGCAGTAGGCAGGGTAGGGCCGGCCCAGCCAGGAGCCCACCATTCTGCTGCTGGCGGGGATGCTTTCACCTACCGTAACGGTGCTGTTGCCGCTGAGAACGCCCAGGAAGCACCCCTCGTCGGTCTGGCCCGAAAGGTGCTCCAAGGCGGCTGCCCCGTCGGAATGCAGCCGACGGCGGGTCAGCAGCTGCGCGTCCGTCAAGACGCTCCAGTCCAGGGCAAAGGTGCGCTGGGGCGTCCGCTGCAGGAACCCCTCCTGCTCCGCTGTCCGCAAGCTCCTGGAGACCTGGCTGCGGTCCTTGCCGAGGTCCGCGGCGATCTCGGCCACGGTGCCGCCGGAGAGGCCGCGGGCGTGGCGCTCCCCGGCAGCCAGGACTGCCATGATTCCCCGCCCCATGCTTGTTGTCCTCAACATGGTCCGAGTCTAGATGACCCTTCGCGGCGGTCAGGAGATGGCGAAGACGCGGGCGGGAAAGCCGCTTCCTTCACGTGGCTTTGCCCAGCTGGCTATTATCACGGCACCGGACTCCGGAAGGCCGGTCAGGTCCGCCAACAGCTCTATCTGCCAGCGGTCCTGGGCGAGGATGTAGGTTTCCAGGCTGAAGTCGCCCTGCGACGTTGCCAGCCCGGGATCCGTGTCCGTTTGCTCGTGCCCTACAGCCGAGATCGAACGTTCCTCGACAAGGAAGGAGAGCACCTCCGGGGACCAGCCGGGAGTGTGGCTTACGCCGTCGGCGTCTTTGTTGGCCATGGCCTCACCATCCGGCCACCGCCGGCTCCACCCGGTCCTCAGTGCGACGAAGGATCCTGCGGGAATCGTTCCGTTCCGGTCCTCCCAGTCCCGCACGTCCTGCATGACAGGGGTGGCATCAGGATCATTCTCGACGCGCCGGGTGATGTCCAGCACCACAAGGGGAAGGATCATGTCCTGGACCGGAATCCGGTCCAGGGTGCGGCCGCCGCGGATGAAGTGCGACGGCGGGTCCACATGCGTTCCCCACTGCCCGACGATCGAATATCGGTGGGCCGTGAATCCGTCGCCTTTTTCAAGATCGAAAAGCGCCTCCCGGCTTTCGTCCGGAAAGGCGGAGAAACGGGGCTGGCCCGGGTGGAAGGTGTGGGTGAGATCCGTGAATGTCCTGCCTGCCAGCGCGGACTGAAGCGCGGGCCAGGCGGCGGTGGTGGTGAGGGTCATGATGCTGCCGCCGTCGAAGGAGTCTTACGTCGCAGGCCGCCGGCAACGCTGAGTGGGCCGGTCACCTCGATGACGGGCAGTTCCCACGGGTGGATGGCCACCAGTTCCTGCATGGCCCGCTCCAGGACGGCGTCGTCCAGGGAAGCATCAAAGTAGGTGGTGAACACGAACGTGGGCGACAGGGTCTGTTCGCCCACCCTGCCGAGGGTGGGCGTTGCCCCTTCGCCGCAGGAGAATCCCTCGAACCCGATTCCGGATTCGAAGACGTGCTTGTAGTTCCCGAAATCACCAAGGTCCGGGAACTTCTTAACGGCGTGCAGGAGTCCCGCCAGCCCAGGATCCTGCTGGACCGCGCCAGCATCTCCGGCGGCTATACGGCCGAAGGTTTCTGCGCTGATCGGCCAATGGACCCGTAGCTTGCGGACGCTGTTCAGGTGCACACTCACGAAATTTCCTCCTGTGGTGGTCGTCGATGCTGTCATGGTGGCACAGAGTGATATTCATTACAAGCATGAAAACTTGTCTATAATGAGTAAAAACGCCAACAATCGACCGGAGTTGCGATGTCCCACCGCCTTTCCCTGTCCACCTCGCTTGGAGAGAATGCCGGCTTGATCTCCGATGGCGCCCTTGCCACCGAACTCGAGGCACGCGGCTGCGATCTGAACGATCCGCTGTGGTCCGCCAAGGTCCTCCTGGAACAGCCCGGACTGATCAGGGACGTGCACCGGGACTACTTCGCCGCCGGTGCGAACATCGCCACCACCGCCAGCTACCAGGCAACGCCCCAGGGCTTTGCCGCCCGTGGGATCGGTGGGCAGGAGGCTCTGGACCTTGTCGACTTGTCAGTCCGGCTGGCGGACGAGGCGCGGCGGGAGCACCTGGCAGACCACCCGGACGCGGGTCCGCTGCTGGTCGCGGGCTCCGTGGGACCGTATGGCGCCTACCTCGCCGACGGTTCCGAATACCGGGGCGATTACCTCCTCAGCCCGGCGGAGTTCCGGGCTTTCCACCGGCCCCGCATCGCTGCCCTGGTGCAGGCCGGCGTCGACGTCCTGGCCTGTGAAACGCTGCCCTCTTCCGCCGAGACGGAGGCGCTGCTGGCACTTACAGCAGAAGCCGGCGTCGACTCCTGGTTCTCCTTTACCCTGCGCGATGAAGCCCATATCAGCGACGGCACACCCCTGGAGGAGGTTGCCAACCTCCTCGATGCGCACCCGCACGTGGCCGCGGTCGGAGTCAACTGCGTTCCCCTGCACCTGGTGACCCCGGCGCTCTCAGTTCTGCGGCAGCACACGGACAAGCCCCTGCTGGCCTACCCGAACTCCGGTGAGACCTACCATCCGGAAACCAAGACCTGGGGCGCACCCGGGACCGGCGGAACGGCGGATGCGGCACCCCTGGACCTCGCCGGTGGATTCCCTGCCTGGCGGAAGATGGGCGCCCGCATCATCGGCGGCTGCTGCCGGACCACCCCCGGCGACATCGCCGCCGTCGCAGCCGCCCGCTAAGGCACTGACCGCACCCTCGGGAACACGGCACTCTCCACAGGTGTTAAACCCTGTGGAGAGACCAATCATGGACAGCAGAACTTACACAGCACTCGTTGTACCGGCCAACAACGCCGAGCCCATCCGCATAGCGCAGGTGGCCGCGGACCTGCCGGCCCTGGAAGCCCTGGTGGACGGGCCGCTTGAATCCGTGATCCGCGGCGACTGGCACGTCTACCTGAACGCCGAAAGCGTTGCCCTGCTGTTGCCCGTGAACTTCCGTGCCGGCCAGCTCATGCACGAATGCGGCCTCGACCTGGACGGGATCCGCGGCACCGCCGTCTTCCTCGGCCGCGGCGAACACGGGGCCGAGGCGGATATCCCGGACCACCTGCCCCGGCTCGCCGAGGAGCTTTTCGGGGCGCCGCTGGCGGCGTGACCTACTCGGCCCGCACCCCATAAGTGCTGAGCACGTTGCCTTTGCTGGTCCGGGACTGCTCCTGCAGCACCAGGCGGGTCAACGGGTCGCCGTCCTCGAACAGGCGGCGGCCGGTGCCTGCGATGACCGGATGGGTCATCAGTTGAAGCGAATCCAGCAGCCCGGCAAACAGCAGCTGCCGCACCACGGAGATGCTGCCGCACACGGCGATTTCGCCGCCGTCGCGCTCCTTCAGGCCGGCCACGAATTCCTCAAGCGGCGCATCCATCAGCTGCGAGTTCTCCCACTCCAGCGGCCCCGTCAGGGTCCGCGACGCCACGTACTTCTCCACGGGGTTGATGAAGGCGGCAAAGTCCTGGTCGGCGGAGGCATTGGGCCAATAGCCAGCCCACTCCTGATAGCTGACACGGCCCAGCACCACGGTGTCCACGGTGTTCATCATCCTGGTCAGCCCCTGGCCGAGTTCCTCATCGAAGCTGTCGAACTGGAACTTGAACGGTTCTGACACCACCCCGTCGACTGAGTGGAACAGGCCGGCAGTGACTTTGCGCATGGATCCTCCATTGTTCGAGCGGTCAGCCTTACGCTATGTGCCGACGGGCGTTGGGCGGAAGGGCCCGGCACCGCATTTTCGAACCCGGAATCCGTACGACGCCGGGCGCCCGGGTTAGTTTGGTCACTCGCCGTGGCGTCTTGCGCAGTTTCGCGCGGGCCGGGCCCCATACTTGTCTTGAACGGCCTTCGCCGTCTCCCGGCCAGGCAGGAGGAAGTGCATGGAAACCCTGAAAAAAATCGTGACCAACCAGTATTTCCCTGCCGGATCCGTGCTGACGGCCGTCCTGCTCTTCTGGGTGGTGGGCTTGCTCGGAGGCCTGTCGCTGCTGAACAACAACCAGCCGCCGCTGACCACGCTGACCTGGCTGCTGTTCGTCTACTCGGCGGCGGTCCTCAGCCCCGTCGCGGGACTGCTGGCCGGCATCGACCTGGTCCGCCGCTGGCGCCGCAACCGTGCCGCCGCTCCGGAAACCCGTTCCGAACCCGATGCTCAAGACTTCGGTGACCCGGCGGCGTCGGACTCCAGCGCTGCAGCCGCACCCGCACCTGCCGGCCCCGCCGAAGCAGGGCCCGCCACATCCTCTCCCGCCGCCACACAAACGTCGCGGCCGCCACTGCCCGCGAAAAAGCCGCGGCAATCGGGCCGGGAAGCAGCCTAAGCATTCCTGCCCTAGCGACCCTTGAGCGCGTTGAGCGCCTCTTCGGCGTGACGCAGGGCCGGTATCAGCCTGTCGCCCGGCTCGGGCAGCGAGAACAGGTAGCCCTGCAACGAATCGCACTCGAGGGCTGTCAGGTAGTCTGCTTGCGCCGCCGTCTCGATGCCTTCCGCGGTGACGGTCAGGCCCAGGCTGTGGGCCATGTTGATCATGGAGCTGAGGATCGGTAACCGCTCGTTGCCGGTCCGCACCATGGACACGAAGGTCTTATCGATCTTGACCGTGTCCACGGGCAGCTCCTGCAGCCGGCCAAGCGAGGAGTAGCCGGTGCCGAAGTCGTCCAGCGCCACCCGGGCGCCGGCGTTCCGCAACGTCCCGAGCTGATCGATCAGGCCGCGGTCCGCGTCAAAAAAGACGCTCTCGGTCACTTCCAGGACCAGTTGATAGGGCGCCACGCCGCTGGCTTCCGCGAGCTTGAGGACCGTCTCGGCGAAGTCTGCCTCCTGCAACTGCACGCCGGAGACATTCACGGCCAGGGACCGCGATGGATCTTCGCTGAGCCAGCGTGCCAGCTGCACCATGCCGCTGGCCATCACCTCGGCCCCGATCTCGTTGATCAGGCCGGTGCGCTCGGCGAGCGGAATGAAGATCGACGGCGGGACCCGCTCGCCGCCGCGGTCCCACCGGGCCAGTGCCTCCAGCTGGACCACCTGCCCCATGCGGTGCGAGACGATCGGCTGGAAATCCACCGTGATCTCGCCGCGTGGAACGGCCAGTTGCAAGCCACTTTCCATGTGCGTCCGCTGCACCAGTGCCTCCATCATGTCCGGGTGGAAGCGCAGGAAGCGGTTCTTGCCGGCAGCCTTGGCCGCGTACATGGCGATATCCGCGTGCCTGAGCAGCTCGGAGGGACCCACGCTGTCCTGCCCCAGGGAGGCAAGCCCCAGGCTAAGGCTTGGGCGCAGAGCCGTGCCGCCGATGGTCACGGGAACATGCAGGCACCGCACGATGCACGCTGCGATCTCCTCGGGATCGGGGCAGGCTGTCAGGAGCACCACGAATTCGTCGCCACCCAACCGTGCCACCACGTCCGCCATGGGGGCGCAGCCGCGGAGCCGGCGTGCCACTTCCACCAGCATGTCATCGCCGGCCTGGTGGCCAAGGATGTCATTGACCTCCTTGAAGTCGTCCAGGTCAAGGAGCAGGACGTCAACCGTCTTCAGCCGTGGCTCCGCAAGGGAGTTCGTGAGGGCCTCGTTGAATACCGCCCGGTTCGCGAGGCCCGTCAGCGGGTCCTGGAAGGCCATGGCCCGCAACTTTTCGGCCTGTTCGGCGAGATCCTTCAATGCTTGGTGGGCCTGCTCCTGTGCCCTCCGCCGGGGCGTTGCGTCCCGGAAGCTCCACACCCGGCCCACGATTTTCTCACCCACCCGCTGGGGGCGGGAGTATCGCTCAAACGTGCGCCCGTCGAGCAGCTCAACGACGTCGTGACTTTCGCCGGACGGGTCCCCCTGGACTTCGTTCAGCCGGGCGGTGAAGGCAGCCGGATTGGATACTTGCCGCATGACCAGCCGCACCGCAGGCTCGTCACTGTCCGCTTCCATGAATTCGGGCGGGATGCCCCACATGGTGAGGAACTGTTCATTGAATCCTGCCACCTTGCCGTCGGTGCCCATCACCAGGATTCCGTCCGCAGTGGATTCAAGGGTGGCGGTGAGCAGGGACATGGCTTCGCGCAGGCCTTCGTTGGCTGCGTGGCGGTGTGCCGTCCCGCGGGCGGAGAGCAGAAGGTGTACACCGGCGGGTCCGGTTTGCCCGGAGGGGATGCCGGGAGGACCGGCCGGCGGTACAGCAGGGAGGAGGGCCACGGCAACCTCCACGGGGAACTCGGTTCCATCGCCGTGCAGGCCGGTGATTTCATGCGGCGGCAGAGGCTGCTGCGGTTGGGCCAGGAGTTGACGGAAGAGGTGCGCCACCTCATCGCGGAATCCTTCGGCGATCAGGGGACGGTGGTCCAGGCCGGGAAACGCCTCCTGCGGCAACCCGAACAGCCGTGCTGCAGCGGCGTTTGCGGACAGGATAATGCCGTCCGTATTCAGGGCCAGCAGTGCATCCGGGCTGGCGTTCATGACCACGCCAAAAATTTGTAATGCCACATCATTGCCACGGCCCGAAAAACCGGTCATAACACCACCCCTCCGCCATCATAAAGGGCAGATCCGCAAATTGGGCGGCCACCCCGTAAAGCAGTTGGGTCGACTCTCTGTTTTGCCCGGGCATTCATCGGACTTTTGGCCGTGCATTCATCGCGGACGTAAAAAGCGCCGTCTTCCTTGGGGGAGTCCGGCGCCTCTTACTGAAGTGGTGGGCGGTGCGGCTACACCCTGCGGCCGCTGCGGTTGGCGATTGCCCCGTAGACCAGCAGCACGATGATCGAGCCGAGGATCGCCAGCAGCCACGTCCTGATATCGAAGAATTCGGCAAGGCCGCCGCCAAAGATCAGTGATCCGATCCAGCCGCCCAAAATGGCCCCCACAACTCCGAGGACCAGGGTTACCACCCAGCCGCCGCCTTGGCGGCCCGGAAGGATGGCCTTGGCGATGGCGCCGGCGATCAGGCCCAAAATGAGAAATCCGAGAATGCCCATGTTGTCACTCCTTGTCAGTAAGTTGTGCCGGGCCCCCATTTCCGGTTCCCTTATTCAATCAGCAGGCTTATTAGTCTGCAAGGCTTTCATTATCACAGGATGGCTGTCAGTTTGGGGCCTGGAATGCGGTATCTGCGCCTGCCCGGGTGCCGGAGGGGTGGGGATAGGATTTGGATGTCCCGCAACCAACCAAGGAGCCCAGGCATGCCCAGCCAGACCGCCAGGCGGCGTGCCGTCTTCCTTGACATCGACGGAACCTATGCAGACCACGGCCTGGCCCCGGATGCACACGTGGCGGCGGTCCGGACCGCCCGCAGGCTGGGCCACCTGGTCTTCGTGTGCACCGGGCGTCCGCTGTCCATGGTGCCCGGCCACATCCTGGATGCCGGCTTCGACGGCACCATCACGGGAGCCGGCGCCAGGGTGGAAGTCAATGGCGTGGTCCTCAGCGACCAGCGCTTTGAGCCGGAACTGGCGGCGCTCATCGTGGAAACCCTCGATGCGCACGGGGCCGCCTACATCCTGGAAGCACCCGAGGCCCTGCACGGCCGCACCGGCGTGGACCAGCGGCTGAGGGAGGTCCTTGGCCCCATCTTCGCCGGCCGCCCCCAACACGAGGGAATCCTCAGCACCGACGTGGATCCGCTGGAGGACATCCTGGGGCCGATGCAATACAGCGACGACCTCCGGAGCACGTCCTACGCCAAGATCTCCGTCTTCGATTCGCCGGTCCCGCTAAAGGGGCTGATCGAAAAGCTCGGCCCGGACGTCGGACTGATCCCGAGTTCACTGTCAGCGCTGGGAGACCGTGCCGGGGAGATCTTCATGGCAGGCATGCATAAGGCGGTGGGCATCCAGGTGGTGGAAGCCCGGCTTGGCCTCCACCGCGCCGACATTGTGGCTATCGGTGACAGTGCCAACGATATTGAAATGCTGGAATACGCCGGGGTGGGCATTGCCGTGGAAGGCGGCCACCCGGGGGTCCTTGCCGTGGCCGACAGGACCACCGCCGGGCCGGCAGGCGCAGGAGTTGCATTGGCGTTCGCCGATCTGGGGCTCCTGGGCTGAACTCAGCGGACTGCAGCCGCGGCCGAGACAGCGACGGCGGAGGTTCCGAGTCCGCGAACCGTCCAGCCTTCCCCCTGCCACGCAGCAGCGTCCAGCACGTTCCGCGCGTCCAGGACCAGCCGTCGTCGGACCAGCTGCCCGGCGGCCACCGGGCAGAGCTGCCGGTACTCATCCCACTCGGTGAGCAGCAGCACCAGCTCGGCGTCCTGGAGTGCCCGCCCGGTGGACACTTCGAACCGGAGCCGGGGGTAGCGGCGCCACGCATGGTTCACCGCCTGGGGGTCGGTAACGGTGACGTGCGCCCCGGCGGCGGCCAGCCGGTCCGCCACGTCCAGGGCGGGGGAGTCGCGGATGTCGTCCGTGTCCGGCTTGAAGGACGCGCCAAGTACGGTGATGGAACGCCCTGCCAACGTGCCGCCGCACATCTTCAATGCGAGGTCAACCGTGCGCTGCCGCTGGCCCAGGTTCACCGAATCGACCAGGCCCATCCAGTCCCGCACCGCGGAGACTCCCAGCGCAGTGGCCTGGGTACGGAAACTGCGGATGTCCTTGGGGAGGCAGCCGCCGCCGAAACCCAGGCCCGCGTGCAGGTACCGGCTGCCGATCCTCGGGTCCAGCCCCATCGCCTCGCTGAGTTCGCTGACATCGGCGCCGGCGGCGTCGCACAATTCGGCGACGGCATTGATGAAGCTGACCTTGGTGGCAAGGTACGCGTTCGCGGCCGACTTGATGAGTTCCGCCGTGGCAAAGTTGCAGACAAGCCGGGGGATCCCGGCGCGGAGCAACGGTTCATAGACAGCGTCCAGTGCCGCCGTCACACCCAGCGGCGCCCCAGTAGCGGGGTTGAAGGCCGCGGCCCGGCCGCCCTCCACGCCGTACACCAGCCGGTCCGGCACCAGTGAGTCCTTGACGGCCGTGCCCTGCCGCAGGAACTCGGGGTTCCAGCCGAGCAGCACGTCAGGCCGCGGCGCCAGCACACCCCGGAGCATGTCCACGGTGCCCACGGGCACCGTGGATTTGCCAACGACGACGGCGCCCGCGGCCAGGTGCGGCAGCAAGGCTTCCGTCGCGGAGACCAGGAAGGTGAGGTCGGCGGCGTCGGACGTCTTGTCCTGCGGCGTCCCCACGCACAGGAAGTGCACCTGCGCTGCCCCGGCCTCGGCGGGGTCGGTGGAGAAGTGCAGCCGGCCGGTGGAGTGGCCGTCCCGGAGGAGCTCATCGAGTCCGGGCTCGTGGAACGGCGCCACGCCACGGGCCAGCTGCGCCACCTTGGCGGGATCGACGTCGATGCCCACCACGGTGTGGCCCATGGACGCCAGTGTTGCCGCATGGACGGCTCCGAGGTAACCGCAACCGATCACGGAGATTTTCACAGTTTCGCTCCTTTGCTGTTGACCGGCTCCGATGACACCGGCACGTCAGCGATGACGTCGGTGTAGTGCTGCACCAGCTCGGTGCAGAGGGCAGGCCAGGTTCTGTCCTGCACCGAGGCGTGGGCCGCGGCGGCGAACGCGCGGCGCTTGGCGTCGTCGCCCATCAGGTCCTGCACGCGGGCACGCAGGGCTGACAGGTCGCCCGGTTCGTACAGCCACCCGGTCCGCGAATTCTCCACCAGGTCCAAGGGGCCGCCCCGGCCCGTGGCCACCACCGGCACACCCGATGCCATGGCCTCCTGGATGGTTTGGCAAAAGGTTTCGAACTCGCCCGGATGGACGAACAAGTCGAACGACGCCACCGCGCGTGCCAGCTCGTCGCCGCCCAGGAATCCCGTGAATGCCGCACCGGGGAGTGCAGCCTCCAGGGCGGCCCGCTGCGGCCCGTCGCCTACGACCACCAACTTTGTGTTGGGGATCCCGGCCAGTGCGGCGAGGTCTTCCACCTGTTTTTCCACCGCGAGCCTGCCAACGTAGCCGATGATCCGCTCGCCCCCCGGCGAAACCGAAGCCCGCCACCCGTCGTCGCGCTTTTCCGGCGAGAACCGCGCGGTATCCACGCCGCGCCGCCACATCCGCACCCGGGGAATGCCGCGCCCGCGCAACTGGTTCAGCGCGAACGTTGACGGCACCAGGGTGCGCGTGGCCAGCAGGTGGATGTTCTCCACGCGGTTCCAGGCCCAGTTCTCCAGGAACGGCACCCCGTACCGGGCGGCGTAACTGGGAACCTCGGTCTGGTAGATGGCCACCGACGGGATGCCGAGCTGATGGGCCGCCTGGGCCGCCCGCCAGCCCAGCACGAACGGCGAGGCAAGGTGCACCACGTCAGGGGCGTACTCGGCAAGGATTCGCTTGACCCGGTACACACCCCCCAGCGCCACCCGCACATTCGTATACCCCGCCAGGGGAACCGCGGGAAGCCGGTGGACCTCCGCGCCTTTGACCTGGCCAGGCGCTTGCCCGTCATGGGCGGACGGCGCAATGACCAGGACGTCATCGCCCCGCTCCTGAAGGTGGTCCAGGACCCGCAGGATTGAATGGGTGACGCCATTCATCAGCGGCAAAAATGATTCGGCAACGATTGCGATCCTCACCCTTCAACCGTGGGTGCCAGCCTTGAAATGGCGGGGGAGGGGGCGTGACCCGCAGGGAAAGGTTGGGTGAACAGCTGCCCCTGGACCAGAAAGATACTAAGTAGCCTTGGCATTCGATGCTAAGCATGCTTACGTTATAGGGGAGCAACGCCAGCCTCAAGCAGCCGGGGCGGGGCCGGGTGCCGGGACGAAACCCGGTGCCCGGGCTGCAGGCTCGCAATCCCAGCACAAAGACAAACCAAGGAGACGTAATGCTCAACAGGGAAAACCTTGAAAGCCTGCTCGCCAAGGGCGGCAACGTCGTGGGCACCGACGGTGCGAAAATTGGTTCAATCGGCCAGTTGTACGCAGATGACGACACGGGTGAGCCCACCTGGGTTACGGTCAAGACCGGCCTCTTCGGCACCTCCGAGACCTTCGTGCCGGTCGAAGGCGCGCGCACCGAGGGCGAGGACCTGGTGGTTCCGTTCACCAAGGAGCACGTGAAGGACGCTCCCCGGGTAGAGGCCGACGGCCACCTCACCCCTGAGGAAGAGGACCGGCTGTATACGCACTACGATCGCGGTGCACGGACCTACACGGAAGCCCGCACCGGCACGGAATCCGACGCCGGTGACGTCGACCTGCAGGGCGATGCCGACCTGAACGCCGGCACCCCCACGGCCGGGATCGGCGCAGGCCGGGACACGTACGACGACAACAGAACCCGCGACGCGGTAGGCCACGATACCTCCGGCCCTACCACCGACGACGCCATGACCCGGTCAGAGGAACGGCTCAACATCGGCACGGAGCGCGAAGCAACCGGGCGCGTCCGGCTTCGGAAGTACGTCACCACCGAGAACGTCACCAAGACCGTTCCGGTGGAACGCGAGGAAGTCCGTGTTGAGCGCGAACCCATCACGGACGCCAACCGCGGTGCGGCCCTCGATGGTCCCTCGATCAGCGAAGAGGAGCACGAGGTGGTCTTGCACGAGGAACGTCCGGTGGTGGAGAAGGAAGCCGTTCCGGTTGAGCGAGTCCGGCTGGACAAGGACGTTGTCCGCGAGGATGTCACGGTGGATGAGGAAGTCCGCAAGGAGAACATCGAAACGGACGCCGACGGCCGCCGCTGACCCGTGCGGCGGTTTACTGCGGTATTCGGGCAGCTTGACTCAGCAGCGGCCCTGAAACGGTGAACGGCGCCGGGAGCCTTGGGGGTTCCCGGCGCCGCACCGTTAAGCGCTGGTGCAACCACGCTGTATGCCATGGGTGCACCAGCCAGTAGGACGAATATCTTCAGAACTTACGGTTCATCTCTCATTCGCGGCTCCTGTTTCCCGGTTTACGGATCCGGGCCCTTGGCTGGCGCGGGTCACGCCCGGCGCCCAGCAGAAATCGCACTGCGTCCGTTCGTCGGACGGGGGCGCTGGTTTCAGATACCAATTTTACGGCCCGGCCCCGGAAAAAGCGCCGGGCGGCGGGGCATTTGATTGTTCACTCAGTCCCTTCGCGGAGCCTGTCGTTCGCGGGCAGGATGCACTCGGCGTGACACGATGGAACACGATGAAACTGCGTGCTGATCAGACCGGAAACCGTGGCCTTCCCATGCCTTTGTGGCTGCAGGGCGCCGTCGAAACGGCGCAGGCGGCCATCATTTCCGCGCTGGTGGTGATAGCGCCCATCATCGCCGTCTGGGCCACGGCGGGGTTCCAAAACGGGCAGTTCGAGGTTTTGGCCCGATTGGCCGGCCAGTCCTGGCTTCTGGTCCACGGCGTGCCACTGGAACTCACGGGAGCGGGGCCGGCCCCGGCAGCGCACGGCGGATCCGACGTCCTCAGCCTGATTCCCCTTGGCCTGACCCTGATTCCTTTCCTGCTGGCCTGGCGTGCCGGCCGGCGCCTGGCCCGGGCCTCGTACACCGATCAACTGTGGCAGGCCCTGCTGGGCTCGTGGATGGTCTACGCAGCCTTCGGTGCGGCTACGGCTTTCGTGTGCCGCAGCACCGACGTCGTCATCAATCTTTGGTACGCCATGCTGGTTCCGCTGATTCCCTACGGACTGGGCATGGTTGTCGGCGCCCGCAGGGAAGCCGGTTCCTGGAGCCGGCTGATCGGCGTCGACGCGGTGGACTGGATTTCGCGCACCAGCCAGCATTCGCGCTGGGCGGGCTCGTACTTCGCGTCTGCGGCGAAGGCCGGATTCGTGGCCGTGGTCTCCGCCCTCACCCTGGCGGCGGTGCTGCTGGCCGTGGACCTCTTCATCCACTGGAACCTCGTCGTTTCCGTCTATGAGGCGCTCGACGCCGGCCCGGTGGGAGGTGCCGCCCTCACCATTGCGCAGCTCGGCTTCCTGCCAAACCTGGTGGTATTTGCCCTCGCCTGGACATCAGGTGCGGGGTTCGCCATGGGCGTGGGTTCCCAGGCAGGGCCGCTGGGCACCGCAGTGGGTCCGATGCCCTCCGTTCCGGTCCTGGCCGCCATCCCGTCTGGCAGCTTGGACTACGCCTTTGTGGCGTTGATCGTTCCGGTGTTGGCCGGCGTCGTGGCTGGCTGGTGGTTCCTTCGGGAGGGGGAGAACCACTTCGACGAATGGCTTGCCATCAAGATCCATGCACGCTGGTTTACAGCAACCGTCTCCACCCTGGTCCTCGGGGTTCTCGCCGGGCTCGCCGCCGGGGTGTTGACGATGTGCCTGGCCTGGGCGGCCCGGGGGTCCGCAGGGCTCGGCCGCCTGACCGATATCGGACCCAACCCGCTCTGGACCGGCCTGTGGGTGGCGGCCGAGGTTGGCGTGGGCGTCCTCATTGGCTACGCCGCAGGGCCCTGGCTGGAACGTGAGGAAAGCCGTACCGCGGAACGGGATGCCGAATTGGTCAGCTAGGCCCCCTGCCGGCCCGCGCTAACCCAACTTTGTGGGCAGGACATCCTGGAACGTCGTCACGCACGCGTGCGTCGCCCGGTCCGTCAGCGCCCGGCCCAAGCACGCCTGGTAGTCGCGCACCTGGTCGAAAAAGACCGCGGCGGTGATGAGCAGCGGCACCATCACGACGGCCACCACCAGGCCGGAGATGGTGCCAATAAGAACCAGTTTGGATTCCTTTAACCGGATGGCCCTGGCCAGCAGGAATATCCCCAGCACCAGGCTGGCTGCCGTGAGGACAGCAGACAGCCACAGGTAGTTGACGTCCAGCTGGTAGACGAACGGCGCGCCGAGGACCGAGACCAGGAACATCCGGAACAGGGTCAGGGTCTTGGTGAGGGAGGCTTTTGCCGCCTCGCTGAGCGGGGGTTTGGCCTGTTGCTGCGCGCCCCGGCCCGGTTGGCTGTTCATGTTTTCCAGCGTACGCGAGCGTGCACCTAAGCTGGACCAATGCGTATCGTCGTCCTCGTCTCCGGCACCGGGTCCAATCTCCAAGCAGTCATCGACGCCGTCAAGGCGGGGGAACTTGACGTGGAGATCGCTGCGGTGGGGGCCGACAGGGAGGGAACCTTCGGCGTCGAACGCTCCGCCGCGGCAGGCATCCCCACGTTCGTGGTGGACTTCAAGTCCCACCGGGACCGCGCAGACTGGAACGCCGCCCTGACCGACGCCGTAGCCGCCTTCAAACCTGACGTGGTGGTGTCCTCCGGCTTCATGCGCATCGTCAGCCCGGAATTCATCGACGCCTTCAACGGCAAGTACCTGAACACCCACCCTGCGCTGCTTCCGGCGTTTCCCGGCGCCCACGGCGTACGCGATGCCATGGCCTACGGCGTGAAGGTGACCGGCTGCACGGTGCACTGGGCCGATGCCGGCGTGGACACCGGGCCCATCATCGCCCAGGAGGCCGTGACCATCGAGGACTCGGACACCGAGGAGACCCTGCACGAGCGCATCAAAGTGGTGGAGCGCCGGCTGCTGGTGTCCACCCTGGCGGCCCTCGCCGCTGCCGGCGCCTGAGTCTCCGAAACCAGGCCGTACCGACGCACTTCTTCCCCCTCGACGCGCAAATTCCCTGACGCGCACCGGATGCAGGGGCGTCAGGGAATTTGAGCGTCGAATTCGAATCTGGGCGCGGCCGCCTTCCTGCTACTGGAGCCGCCGCTGCCGGGTTTCAGGGGAAAAGAAGGCCATCCACAGCACGGACACCAGCACCAGGGCACCGGCCAGCGCAAAGGACGTGGCAAGGCCCAGCTCCGGCCAGAGATAGTTGGCGAAAATCAGCGGCCCAAAGCCGGCGCCCAGCCGCGAGAACGTGGATGCCCAGCCAAATCCGCTCCCTCGCAGCTCGGTGGGGTACAGCTCTGAAACGTACGCGTACAGCACGGGGATGGCCACCTGGACCACGAACCCGAACACCAGCAGCCAGAACACCGCCGCCGTGGGAATATCAACCACGAACGCCACGATCACCAGGGTCAGGGCGGACAGCGGCCCGGTGATGGCGAGGATCCACTTGCGTCCCACCCGTTCCACGAGCGCCGCTGCCACCACCACGCCAAGGAAACCGACGGCGGCCATGGACGCCGTGGTGACGAACGCCTTGTACTCCGCGAACCCGGCACCGATCAGGATCCTCGGCATCCAGGTCAGGGACAGGTAGTAGACCAGGAGAATGCTGAAGAACAGGGCCCAGGCGGCTGTGGTGATCTTCCAGTTGAACTGCCAGACGGACCGCAACTGCGTCCAGGCGCTGCCGGCCGAAAGCCTCGGCGCATCCTTGGCATCGGGCAGGCTGTAGGCCCGGGTTTCGGCGCCTGTGGCCACCACCAGCCCGTCAATGATCCTGGCAGCTTCCTCCCGCCTGCCCTTGCGGATCAGGAACAACGGGGACTCGGGGACGCTCCGCCGCACCCAGAAGACCAGCAGTGCCGGCAGAACCATCACCAGCATGGTCAGGCGCCAGTCACCGTTCAGGGCCACCAGCCCGGCGGAGACGAACCCTGCCAGGGCGGCGCCGACGGGCCACCAGCCGTCCATGGCGGTCAGGACCTTGCCGCGCTGCTTCCTTGGGGTGAACTCACCCACCAGGGCATAATCCACCGGAATGCAGCCGCCCAGGCCGAAGCCTGCCAGGAACCGGAAGATGCAGAACCACATGAAGTCGGGGGAGAAGGCGCCCAGCACCGTGAAGATGGAAAACAGGAGCAACGTTGCCGTGAACGCCTTCTTGCGGCCTACCGTATCCGCGATGGTGCCCCAGGCGAACGCGCCCAGTGCCATTCCGATCAGATTGGCAGTACCCACCCAAGCGGCCTCGCCCGGTGTCAGTGCCCAGTGCGTGGAGAGAAGCGGGATGAGGATGCCGTTCAGGGTCACATCCCAGGCGTCAAACATGAAGCCAAGGCCCCCGATCAGGAAGATCCTGCCCTGGACTTTCCATCGCCAGGGCAGTTCCTGGACCACCTGTTCGCCGCTGGGCACAGTGGTGTAAGTATTCATCGCCGCCTCCTGCTGAAGACTCTATCCGGGCCTGCAGACGTTCACACTCCGGCGCACACAGGGGGTAACCGCTGCCTTCGCGATAAACTGGCCCTATCCCCACCAACCGCGGCGTTGTTCCGCGAGATAAGACGGAGACATTTGTGAGCTTCACGCAGCATGAACGCGTATCCATTGACCGTGTACCCATCCGCCGGGCCCTCATCTCGGTTTACGACAAAACCGGTCTGGAGGAGCTCGCCACAGGCCTGCACGCGGCAGGCGTGAAGCTCGTCTCCACCGGTTCCACGGCCAAGAAGATCGCCGCCGCGGGCATCCCCGTCCAGGAGGTGGAAGAAGTCACCGGCTCCCCGGAAATGCTGGACGGCCGCGTCAAGACGCTCCACCCGCGTGTCCACGGCGGCATCCTGGCCGACCGTCGGGTCCCGGCCCATATGGAAACGCTCGCCAGCATGGACATCGAAGCCTTCGACCTCGTGGTGGTGAACCTCTACCCGTTCGTGGAGACGGTGAAGTCCGGCGCCGCACAGGACGACGTCGTCGAGCAGATCGATATCGGAGGCCCGGCGATGGTTCGCTCGGCCGCGAAGAACCACGCCGCCGTCGCCATTGTTGTGGACCCGTCCTTCTACGGCCAGGTGGTGGCGGCCGCTGCCGCCGGCGGCTTCGACCTGAAGACGCGCCGACGCCTCGCCGCCAAGGCGTTCGCGCACACTGCGGCGTACGACAATGCCGTGGCCATTTGGACCGCCAGCCAGTTCCTGGATGAGGACGGCGACGGTGTCATCGACTGGCCCGCCTATGCCGGCCTGTCCCTGGAGCGCTCGGAGGTCCTGCGCTACGGCGAGAACCCGCACCAGCAGGCGGCACTCTATGTGGACAAGGCCGCTCCGGTTGGCATCGCCCAGGCGGACCAGCTGCACGGCAAGGCCATGAGCTACAACAACTTCGTCGACGCCGACGCCGCGCTGCGCGCCGCCTACGACTTCAGCGAACCCGCCGTCGCAATCATCAAGCACGCCAACCCGTGCGGTGTTGCCGTTGGCTCCGCGGACGCCGCAGACCCCATCGCCGACGCGCACGCCAAGGCCCACGCCTGCGACCCCGTCTCCGCATTCGGCGGCGTCATCGCTGCCAACCGCCCCGTCACCGCCGGCATGGCCAACACCGTCAAGGACATCTTCACTGAGGTTGTCATTGCCCCCGGCTTCGAACCCGAGGCCGTGGAAATCCTTTCCAAGAAGAAGAACATCCGTCTGCTTGCCCTCCCCGAAGGCTACGGCCGGTACCCCACGGAATTCCGCCAGGTTTCCGGCGGCATGCTGGTACAGGTCAGCGACAAGGTGGACGCCGACGGCGACAACCCCGCCAACTGGACCCTCGCGGCCGGTGAGGCCGCCGACGAAAAGACCCTCGCGGACCTCGCCTTCGCCTGGACCGCGTGCCGTGCAGCGAAGTCAAACGCCATCCTGATTGCCGACAACGGCGCCGCCGTGGGCATCGGCATGGGCCAGGTCAACAGGCTCGATTCGTGCCGCCTCGCCGTGGAGCGGGCCAACACCCTGGGCGTGAAGGTTGAGTCCGACGTCGAAGGTGCCGGCGGCGCCTCGAATGCGGACGCGAGCGGCGCACCGGAGCGGGCCCGCGGCGCCGTGGCGGCCTCGGATGCCTTCTTCCCATTCGCCGACGGCCTGCAGATCCTGGTCGACGCCGGTGTCCGCGCCGTGGTCCAGCCGGGCGGATCCGTCCGCGACGAGGAAGTCGTCGCGGCAGCCAATGCGGCCGGCATTACCATGTACTTCACCGGAGCCCGGCACTTCTTCCACTGAACGACCAGACAGACGACGGCGCCCGTCCCCTTCACAGGGATGGGCGCCGTCGTCGTTGTGCTGGCCTACTCCTCGTCACCAGGGCCGGGCTCCGGCTTGGGAAGCCGAATTTCCCTGGGCTTGGCTTCCGCCATCCGCTCCTCTGTCCAGTACCCAAGGACTTCCTCAGGCGACTGGTTCAGGTCGACATGGCTCACGGAACCCTCGTCAGGCTCGGGTTCAGGAGGCTGCTGCATCGGTGTACGTGGCCTCAATATCCGTGCCCCAGTACGGGCCGTACATCACAGCCGAGCCGTTGTAGCCGTAGCTGTTGATCGAGTTCTGCAGACCGTCCGAACCGATGCCGATGAACCATGGGCCGCCCGAGGAACCGCCCGTCATGTCGCAGGGAATGCCCTGGGTGCCGAACTTCGGGTTGTTGGGATCATTTTTCGCGGTGCCGGTGCAGCTCCACAGGGACGTGCCGTTGAACGGTGAGGCCTGCGGGTAGCCGTAGGCCGTGTAGGTCAGGCCGCGGGCCTGGTTGAAGGCAGTGCCCGAGCCGCCAACGACGTCCGTAAGCGCCTGGCCGTTACTGTCCTTGTTCACCACGACGAAGCCGGTGTCATAGGTCATGTCCCCGTTGGCAACCCATTGGGTGGGGGCATACAGGGCCTTGGCAGTCCACTTGCCGTATGGTGCGGCGCCGTTGTCGTAGGCGGGCACGAAGACGAAGTTGGTGGCGTACGCGCCACTCTCATTCACGCAGTGTCCGGCCGTTGCCACGGTGCTGCCGTTTGCGGAGGAGACGGCGTTGCCCGAGCACACGTAGTTGGTTGTGCCCATGGTGAAGAAGACCTTGCCGATGTGCGAGACGGGGTTCTCACTCTTGGCGATGGTGGGCTTGCCCTTGGTTCCCTTGGTGGTGGAGGGGTTGCCCTTCTCTACGACAGGGAGGCTCGAGCGGTTACCGCGCTCGAGCGCCTTGCCTGCCAGGGTGTCACCCGGAATGGCGCTTTGCATCCGCTCGGGGGTCCAGTAGTCAGCTGCGCCGCCGGCGTCGACACTGATGCTGGCAACCGAGGGATTGGCCTTCCCGTCGGACGGGGCGGGGGTGGCCGAAGCCCCGCCGGCAGAGGTGAGGGCCAGCACGGCGGCCGCGGAAAAGGTCAGGAGGCCGGATGCCAGGGACCTGGTACGTGTCATTGTTGTCCTGTCTGAACGGGGTTGGGCCCGGGATCGGTAGTGACTTAGCGAACTTATCGCCGCGGGCCGCGTTTGTACACACTCGTGACCAATCATCCGGCGGGCGCGCCCGGTACCAGCCCACCGGCGCCGACGGCGGCCGGGGCACCCTGGTGCGTGCCGTCGTCGGGCGTTCTCCATCGCTGTAATGCTGCTCTCACCGGGGTAATCCGGCAGGCCCGTTAAGGTTCAAACCGGCGTCCTCGGGTAAGTTGTACTTGGTGAAATAGACAAAGATTTCACAACCAAGCCGACCTTCAGGGAGACGCCCGCGCATGTCCAAGATTATCTACACCCACACCGACGAAGCGCCGATGCTGGCTACCTATTCGTTCCTGCCCATCATCGAGGCTTTCGCCTCGACTGCAAGTGTGGAGGTGGAGACCCGCGACATCTCGCTCGCCGGCCGCATCATTGCAGTGTTCGGTGACTACCTCACCCCGGAGCAGCAGATCGGTGACGCCCTTGCTGAACTCGGTGAGCTGGCGAAGACGCCGGAAGCCAACATCATCAAGCTGCCCAACATCAGCGCTTCCATCCCGCAGCTGAAGGCGGCCATCGCAGAGCTGCAGGGCCAGGGCTACGCACTGCCGGACTACCCGGACAACCCCACCTCGGATGAAGAGACCGCCGTCCGCTCGCGCTACGACAAGATCAAGGGCTCGGCAGTGAACCCGGTCCTGCGTGAAGGCAACTCTGACCGCCGTGCGCCGCTGTCGGTGAAGAACTACGCCCGGCAGAACCCGCACTCCATGGGCGCCTGGACTGCGGACTCCAAAACCAACGTGGCCACCATGGGCCAGGACGACTTCCGTTCCAACGAGAAGTCCGTTGTGATCGAGTCCGAGGGCACCATCGCCGTCCAGCTGGTCCGTGAGGACGGCTCGGTGAAAGTCCTGAAGAAGGCCTTCCCGGTGCTGGCCGGCGAGGTCATTGATGGCACCGTGATGCGTGCCGCCGCACTGGACGAGTTCCTGAAGGCCCAGGTTGCCCGTGCCAAGGAAGAGGGCGTGCTGTTCTCCGCACACCTGAAGGCCACCATGATGAAGGTTTCGGACCCGATCATCTTCGGCCACGTGGTGAAGGCATACTTCTCCGAGCTCTTCGAGACCTACGGCAAGCAGCTCAGTGCCGCCGGCATCAGCCCCAACAATGGCCTGGCCGCCATCCTGAGCAGCCTCGAGGACCTGCCGGCGGACGTCCGCGAGGGCGTCCAGAACCTGATCAAGAAGGGCCTGGAAGACGGCCCCGCGCTGGCCATGGTGGACTCCGACAAGGGCATCACCAGCCTGAACGTGCCCTCCGACATCATCGTCGACGCCTCCATGCCGGCCATGATCCGCACCTCCGGCCACATGTGGGGCCCGGACGGCAAGGAAGCTGACACCCTGGCGGTCCTGCCGGACAGCTCCTACGCAGGCATCTACCAGGTGGTCATCGATGACTGCCGTGCCAACGGAGCCTACGACCCCACCACCATGGGCACCGTCCCGAACGTGGGTCTGATGGCCCAGGCCGCCGAAGAGTACGGCAGCCACGACAAGACGTTCGAAATCCAGGAAGCCGGCAAGGTGCAGATCGCTGACGGCAACGGGAACGTCCTGATCGAACACGACGTCGTCCCCGGTGACATCTGGCGCGCATGCCAGACCAAGGACGCGCCCATCCGCGACTGGGTCAAGCTGGCCGTCACGCGCGCCCGCGCCTCGCAGATGCCTGCCGTGTTCTGGCTGGATGAAGAGCGGGCCCACGACGCCAACCTGATCGCCAAGGTCAACGAGTACCTGAAGGACCACGACACCGAGGGCCTGGACCTCCAGATCATGTCCCCGGTCAAGGCCACCGCCTTCACCCTGGAACGGATCCGCAAGGGCGAAGACACCATCTCCGTCACCGGCAACGTGCTCCGCGACTACCTCACGGACCTGTTCCCCATCCTGGAACTGGGCACCAGCGCCAAGATGCTCTCGGTTGTCCCGCTGATGAACGGCGGCGGACTCTTCGAGACCGGCGCCGGCGGATCCGCCCCGAAGCACGTCCAGCAGCTGCTGAAGGAAAACCACCTGCGCTGGGACAGCCTGGGCGAGTTCCTGGCACTTGCCGTCAGCTTCGAGCACCTGGCCACCACCACCGGCAACGCCCGCGCACAGGTATTGGCCGACACACTGGACCGCGCCACCGGCACGTTCCTGCTGGAGAACAAGTCGCCCAGCCGCCGTGCCGGCGAGCTGGATAACCGCGGCAGCCACTACTTCCTGGCCCGTTACTGGGCTGAGGAACTGGCCAAGCAGACGTCCGACGGCGACCTTGCCGCCGCGTTCAGCTCCGTCGCCAGTGAGCTGTCGTCCAAGGAAGAAACGATCGTTGGTGAGCTGGCTGAGGTTCAGGGTTCACCCGTGGACATCGGAGGCTACTACCGCCCGGAGGACGCCAAGGCTTCGGCTGTGATGCGTCCGTCCGCGACCCTTAACAAGTTCATCGCCAGCCTGGCCTAGCCTGGCCGCTGCTGCGGCAGCCACTAAGAGGCGGTGCTCCGGATGATTCCGGAGCACCCCCACTTTGAGGGGGAGGGGCTCTGGGCTGCTTGCCGGGCTGCTGTCCGCGCGTCCTCGGCGGCTTTCGCTGCAGCTTGCTGGGCAGCAACGGCGTCGTCGTTGAGATCTGCCCTGACGGCGGTGGCGACAGTGGTGATGCTGCGGCTCCGTTCCTCCGAAACCTGGCCCTTCGCTGCTGCCGCTGAGAGGTCGGACTCAAGCCCGTCCAGCGCCTTCAGGGCCGCGGCAGGATCGTTCTGCGAGGCCGCCTGGGTAACTTCCAGTACCCGCGCCTGGAACTGGGTGGCCGCTTCCCGCTGCAGGCCCGTTCCGGGGGCGGCACACGCACCCAGGAGGGCGGCGGCCAGCAACGCGGCGGAGCCGGCCACGGCCAGCCGCGCCACGGTGGTCGGGCGCACCGTCACGGGGCCACGCTCTTCTGGAGTTCCTTCAGATGGTCGCCCAGGGTGCCCGTGACGGTGGGATAAGGCACGACGTCGGTGGGCCGGGCGGACACGCTGACCAGCACCGCTGCGGCGGCTGCGGCAACCACCAGGATGCCGAGGACCACGGCCAGCCAGAACCGGTTGCGCCAGAAGAACCTGCGCAACCGGGAGGCCTTTTTCTCGGCAGGGCGCCGCGCGACCGCCGGGGCCGCAGCGTCGCGATCGGCTGCTCCGGCGGGTGCAGACGCTTCGCGCAGCTCTTCCACCGATTCTTCGGCGGTGATGGACGGCGGGTGGAAGGGCATCGCGGGCAGCACCCGGGTGGTCTCCGCGGCCAGCTCGCCGGGGGTGGAGGCGGGCGAGACAAGGGCTTGACGCAGCGAGGTCTCGATGTCGGCGGCGGTTGGCCGTTCGAGTGGCTCGATGGAAGTCATGGAGCGGATGAGCTCAGCCCATTCGGCAGGGACGTCGTCGGGAATTTCCGGGGCGCGATGCAGCCGGGCGACAGCGGATTCCACCGCGCTGCCTGGATACTCCACGGTGCCCTTGATGCACTCAAGCAGAACCAGCCCCAGCGAGTAGATGTCGGTTGCCGACGACAGGGGCTTGCCGAGGGCCTGCTCGGGGCTGAGGTAGGCGGCGGTGCCTACCATGGTCCCGGTGGCGGTGAGCCTGGTGGAGTCCACGATCCTCGCGATGCCGAAGTCGGTGAGTTTGGGGCGCAGGGGCTCGCCGGGGCGGATCTGGACCAGGAGGATGTTGCCGGGTTTGATGTCGCGGTGGATGATGCCCAGGCCATGCACGTAGGCCAGGGCGTCGGCGATGCCTGCGCCGATGACGGACAGTTCCTCCAATGGCACGCGGCTGTGCCGGATGCGGCTGCGGAGGTCCTGGCCCTCGACGAGCTCCATGGTCAGGAAGGGCCTGGGTTCGTCCGGAACCCGGTCATCGATTCCAGCGTCGAACAGCGTCACCAGCCCCGGATGGTTGAGCGTGGCAAGCAGCTGGATCTCGGCTTCCTGGCGCTTGAGCTCATCCGCGTCGGGGGCCTGCGGGGCGAAGAGTTTCAAAGCGACGTCGCGGCCGAGGTTTTCGTCGTGGGCGCAGTACACCGATGACATTCCGCCGCGGCCTATTACCTCACTCAAACGGTAACGTCCGCCGACCACTTCATTCTTGATGGAGCTAGGCGATTCCGCCACCATGACCGTTCCTCCCGGTGCGCTGCGGCACTGTCGTACCCCAAATTATACGAGCGGCGCAGTAAAACCACAGTTTGACCTTGGCTTTGGCAGTGCGGCACGCCAACGGCCCGGCGGCTGGTTAAAGCATTTCCGCCGGACCATTGGCTACAAGGACATGTGTGCTGATGACATGTTTTGTGTTGCGCTCACGTTGTTCGGGGTGGGTGTCCTCCTCTCGCCGGCCCGCACGACGCGGCCCCTTCAGGCGCCTGCGTGCGGGCGGTACTTATCCTGCACAGAGGGCTTTAGGAGACCTTGCGCTTGCGGAGAGCCAGGAGTCCTGCCACCAGGAGCAGCAGGGCCAGGGGCACCAGGGATCCATCCCAGCCGGTCTTGGCGAGGCTGGTGTTGGCTGTCCCGGTGTTGGCGCGGGCGGAACTTGCCGTGGCAGGGTTGCTGAGCGGGGTTGTGACGGCGGCGATTGCTCCGCTGACGGCCCTGGAGCCTGCGGAAGCTGACGGGACGTCGCCCGTGCCCGCGTTGTTGGTCCCGGGGTCAAGGGTGCCGGCATCGCCGGCAGTGCCATCGCTGCCGTTGCCGGCAGGATCGCCTGCGCCGGGGGTGCCGGTTCCCGGATCAACGGTTCCGGCATCGCCGGCCGTGCCGTCGGCCGGGCCTGTGGTGCCCGTGCCGTCGTCAACGCCAAGTCCGATGCCGAGATCAATGCCGAGGTCGGCAGCGGCATCCAGGCCACCGCTGCCTGCAGTACCGGTGCTCACACCGGTGCCCAGGTCCACGCCGGCAACGACTCCACTTGCCGTGTCACCGCTGGTGGCGGTGCCGAGGCCGAGGTCTACGGCTGCGTCGACGGCGAGGCCGGTGGTGTCGTCTGTGGTGCCTGTTCCGTTGGTGCCGAGGCCGAGGGTGACGTCCGCTGCGGCTGCCAGGTCGGTGACTGCGGGGTCGGTGGCGGTGCCGAGGGTTACGGCTGCGTCAACGGTGGTCCCGGTTCCTGTGTCGGTGGTGTTGGTGCCGAGGTTGACGTCTGCCGCGGCGGCCAGGTCGGTGGTGCCGGTGGTTGCGGGGTCGGTGGCGGTGCCGAGGTTTACGGCTGCGTCGACGGCGAGACCGGTGGTGCCGTCCGTGGTCCCTGTTCCGCTAGAGCCGAGGCCGAGGCCGAGGTTGACGTCYGCYGCGGCGGCCAGGTCGGTGGTGCCGGTTCCTGTGTCGGTGGTGTTGGTGCCGAGGCCGAGGTTGACGTCTGCCGCGGCGGCCAGGTCGGTGGTGCCGGTTCCTGTGTCGGTGGCGTTGGTGCCGAGGCCTACGTTGGCGTTGACGGCGAGGTCCGCCGTCGGGCTGCCGGTGGCGTTGGTGCCGAGGCCGAGATTGACGTCCACTGCGGCGGCGACGCCCGTTGAGCTCGACGGCGTTGGGTCACCCAGCAGGCCCAACGACGTCGAATCAGTGGGCGCCGCCGAGATGAGGGCGGACGCGGAAAGGTCAGTTCCGCTGGTAGTGTCCGCTGCGTTTGCGGCAGTGCAGCCGAAGGCCAGAAGGCCGCCGGCAAAGAGGGTGCCAAGCAGCCCCCTGCGAAGGTTGGTACTCATGGTGATTACTCCTGAAAAGTTGAGGTTCGGGCGCGCGATCCGCTGCCCGTCATGCCACTTGGTGCCCGAAAAGGGCAGGCGGCCTCAACTAATCAGGTGAAGAACCGGGGTCGAACGAAACCGGGGCAGGGATGTGCCCGGAAGCCTCACCGGCGAGTACTGCGCCGGGGTGTTCAAAACCAAAGTCGAACGGGCTAAGCCACGCGGCGGCCCCGGACGGACCTCCGGATGACCCGCCGCTGCCCGTACCGGATGCAGGGACCGAAGGAACCTGGTCGGGCAGCTGCGCCGGGTCAATGGGAAGGGATTGGCCGGAATCAGGATCAGCGGAGGCAGGCACTACGGAAGGATGCCCGGACATGCTTGCGAGGGCTGCCTGACCTGCGGTTTGCAACCGAGCGACGTCCCCGACCCCAAGCTCGTCCAGCAGCGCCCCGGAATCCGGTCCCGGCTCCGACGCTGTTTCCAGGGCGGCCGCGGGCGTTTCCAATGACGCAGGCGGGGCCACCCCAGGATCCGGGATGACCAGGGCAGGAAGATCTCCTGGTAAGGCGTCGACGGGCAAAGCTGGAAGGGTCACGGGGGTGGCACCAGTCAGGAGATCAGAAACGGGCTGGAGCACGGGCTCGAGCACGGGAACGGCCTCGGCTGCGGGGGCCACAACCACCTGCACCGCCCTGGCCGTCGCGGCATCGGCAACGTCGGCAAGCGGAGCAGACACTGTGGAAACAGTTCCCGGCGGAACCACCTGCGCCAGCACGGGAACGCCGGCGATGGCGTTGTCCGCCAGTCCGGAAATCCGGGCGGCCACAGGTTGCGCCAGCCCTGGTGCAGCAGTAACTCCCGCCGCGGAGCCGGCGGGAGGCGGTGAAACCGTATCCGAAAGGCTATTGGCCAGGGATAGAACCGTGCCGGTGGCACCGCCTGGGAGGGACGAGGAGTCCGGTCCGGCGTCGGCGGATGCTGCCGTGGACGAAAGTGTCAGCCACATGACTGCTGCTGCCCCGGCGAGGAGGGCCGGGCGCATGGCACGCCATGGCGAACTCATTCGAGCCATACGTACCACCCCCCAGTGACCGGTGCAATCGATGCTGTCTACAGGGTAGGACCGGACATTCCGGGAAGTCTAGGGGTTGGCGCAAACAATCGTGGAAATCGGCCCGAGCGCTAGTGGCTGTCGTTGGGGTACGTTACGCCCAATTGCGCGCGGACGCCGTCGAACAGCCGCATCGTGTTCAGCGAATCCTCGAGAGGCATCACCGGACTTTCGGTGAGACCCTGTTGGACGCACCTCATCACTTCGCGCAGTTCGTAGGTGTAGCCCTTTCCCACGACGTCGAACGTTTCCGTCCGGCGGTTTTCCCACCCATTGGCGATGATGAGTTCGCGCGGACTGTTGATGGATCCGACGCTCTGCAGGAACCCCAGGCTTCCGGCAACAGTGGCGGTCCGGGGCCCATGCGCCAACAGCGATGAGGTGAGCTGGACCTGGGCCGCGTGGCTGTAGCCGAGAGTCATCGCGTTTTGGGCGTCCACGCCGTCGTCGTTGACGAACCCCGTGGCGCTCACAGTCTGGGGAAAGCCAAGGGTGCCAAGCGCCCAGAGGAGTGGATAAACGGACAAATCCAGCAGCGCACCGCCGCCGTCTTCGCGCGCCCAGAGCCTGGCGGTGGGTGAGTACGGCGCAGGAAAGCCGAGGTCGGCGCTGATCCAGTGGATGTCGCCCAGTTCACCTGAAGCGGCAATTTCGAAAGCCCGCTGCATTGAGGGCAGGAACCGGCTCCAGACTGCTTCCATCAGGAACAGCTTCCGGCTCCGGGCAACATCGATGAGCTCGGCCGCTTCGCGGGCGTTGATGGTGAAGGCTTTTTCGCAGAGCACATGCTTGCCGGCGTTGAGGGCGGCGAGGACAATCTCGTGGTGCTGGGCGTGCGGCGTGGCGACGTAGACCACGTCCACGGCGTCATCGGCGAGGAGCCGCTGATAGCCGGGAACACCGTCGTCGTCCGCGTAGGCTTTCTCAAAATCGTAGGCGACGGCGAACGCGTCCGCGGAGTCCTGCGCCCGGGAACTGACCGCGTACAGCCGGGCGTCCTGAAGCAACGCAAGATCCTGTGAGACGGCCCGGGCGATGCTGCCCGTTGCGATGATTCCCCAGCGAAGCGGATCCCCCGTAGCGGACCGGGGGTCCTGGTCGGGCTGGCTGGTCAGCCATGGCGTGGCGATGGGAGCAGTCATATCGCGATCCTGTCACAGCGCTGCCGGGGGTGGGGATTGCGTAGCCAAGAGTGGACACGGGAACGGAAAAAAGGGGCTCAAGGCCAGGGCGTTTTGCCCGCACCTTGAGCCCCGGATGCCTTAGGCGGTGGCGGCGACGGCGGCCCGGCCCCTGACGGGTTCCTCCGTCAGCTTGCCCTGCTGCAGGCGGAAGCGGCGATCGGTCTTGTTGGCGAGGGCCCGGTCATGCGTCACAACGAGGATGGTGGTGTTGTGGTCCCGGCTCAGCGAGCTGAGGAGCTCGATGATGTGGTCGCCGGTTTGCTCGTCCAGGTTCCCGGTGGGCTCGTCGGCGAGGATGAGCTTGGGTTCGTTGGCCAGTGCCCGGGCAATGGCTACGCGCTGCTGCTCGCCGCCGGAAAGCCTGTTGATGCGCCGCTCATGCTTGGACGGGTCCAGCTGGACCTGTTCCAGCAACTCCTTTGCGCGCTGCAGCCGGGCTGCCTTGCGCATTCCGGCAAACTCCATGGGCAGCATGACGTTATCCACGGCTGACAGGTTGGGGATCAGGTTGAACTGCTGGAATACGAAACCAATATCGCGCCGGCGGTACTCGGTCAGTTTGGCGTCCGGCATCCTGGCGAGGCTCACACCATTGACCACCACGTCTCCGCTGGTGGGTTTGTCCAGGGCACCCAGGAGGGACAGCAGGGTGCTCTTGCCGCTGCCGCTCTTGCCTACGATCGAGGCGAGGCTGCCTTGCTCCAGGACGAAGCTGACGTCGTTGACCGGCTTGATGGTGCGGTCACCTGAGTTGAAGGTGCGGACCAGGTTCTTGACTTCAATCATGGCTATTCTCCTCGCAGGACTTCGATGGGACGGATACGCGCCGTGAGCAGCGCGGGAACCAGGGCGCCGACGATGGCGACGCCGAACACTGCAGCAATGCCACCGGCGATGACTTCAGGTGATGCGCTCGCCGTCACGGAGTTCAACAGCTGGGAGGCGCCGCCAAAGGGGCCGCCCTGGCCGCCGGGGAAGCCCCCTGCCCCGCCCGGGAACCCGCGGCCGGTGGTTGTGGCGGCAGTGGTGGTGCTGTTGCTGCTGATCAGGGCCGAAGCAATACCGCCGCTGGCGAATGATGCGATGGCGGCTCCCACTGCGCTGCCCATGGCGGCGAGCACCAGTGCTTCCAGGACGAACTGGAGGCCGATGGTGCGGTTGGGCGCGCCGATGGCTTTCAGCACGCCGATCTCGCGGCGCCGCTCCCGGACCAGCATCACCATGATGAGCAGGATTATCAGGCCTGCCGTGGCTAGGGCGGCGATGAATGCGATGAAGGAGATGTTCTTGACGCTGTCCAGGGAGCTGACGGCAGTCTGCAGATTCTGGCCCTGTGTGACGTCTGCCTTGTCGGTGCCGAGCGCCGTTTGCAGTGCCGTCTTGGTGGAGGCCACATTGTTCATCGAGTTGACCGTCACGATAATGCTGGACAGCTCATTGGGCGTCCCGGCCAGGGTCTGGGCGGTGGGCAGCGTCACGTACACGGCGTTATTGCCGAACGCGGTGCCTGCGTCGAAGAGTCCGGCGACCGTGTAGGTCTGGTCATTGATGGTGAAGGTGGAACCGATTGCGAGGTTGTTCTTCTCAGCCAGGGTTGTGCCGAGCAGCGCGCTGGTTGATGCTGCTGAGTAGTCGCCAAGTCCGGAGCCCTGCGTGATGTTCAGCGCCTTGCCCGTGCTGTCCACCTCGGCGCCGATCCCGGTGGCGGTGATCGGCAGGGATCTGACAGCCTGCATACTTCCGGTGGATCCTGTGGTCCCGTTGGCCTGCTGGTTGCGGTTGCCCAGCGTGCCGGCGTCCACCGCCGCAGTCAGGCTGGTGGTCAGGGTGGCCGCGGACTGGCCGCCGGGGCCGCCCTGCCCGCCGCCGGGACCGGGCTGGCCCGTCTGGGCCGCCGCTGCCTGCGCTGCGGCATTGCGGAGGCGGAGGGATGAGGTCCCGACGACGGCACTGACGTTGGGCACGGCAGCGGCAGTGGCTGCCTGGTCGGCGGTGAGCGGCTCCCCGCCGCCTTCAAAACCTTGCCCGCCGGCAGGGTTCACGGTCAGGACGGTGCCGACGGAGGCGTTGAGCTCCTGGACTTTAGCCCCGACTGCCTGGTTTGCCACCAGCATGGCCAGGGCCAATCCAATGGCGACGGCCAGGACCGCGACAACGGCTGCGGTGCGGACCTTGTTTCTGAAGGCATTGCCTACGCTTCGGGCGAGGACGCTCACGTTACTCCTAGGACTCAGGTGCCGGCGCGGAGGGCCGGCTTCGAATCAACCTTCCCCGGGCATGCTGTGCAGGAATCCGGCCAAAACTGTGTTTGTGCTGTGAAGTGCTATTGACAGCTTTGTCACGTAAGTACTAAATATTAAGAGTCTCCTCAGAAAGCGTTTTCTGAATTGAGTCGTAACCCATCCGATGCACCACGTACCAAGGCATGTGGTCTATTTGGCATGCCGGAAACCAGGCCAATGACGTCCCTGAAAATGCTTCGACCCTTCCCCTCAGCGCAGCGGCGTCTGCCGCGTGTCGCTGCGTTCTCCACTTCCGTCCTCTGCGCGCTGGCCGTCGGAATTGCTGTGGCAGCTCCCGCCCCGGCCACCCCGGCGCCAACTGGCGGCGGCATAATCCGTGCTGATGATGCGGCACCCACTGGCTGGGCCGCCGTCGGAAGCGGTACCAATGGCGGCGCCGGCGCACCTGCCGCAAACACCTATGAGGTGAGCACACTTGCCGGGCTGAAGGCTGCGCTGGCCAACCATGGTGAGCCCACGGCGCCGAAGGTGGTTTACGTCAGCGGCACCATCGACGGCAACCAGGCACCGGACGGCCGCATCCTCGGGGAACAGGATTACGCGTCTGGATACGACATCACCAAGTACATGTCCTGCTTCGGGCCGGAGGGCAAGATGTGGAGCGACCAGGCCTTCGATTACTGCAAAAAGCAGCGCCAACTGCGCCAGACGGGCAGCAACAACATGAAGCGGCAGATCGAGGTCAGCATCCCCAGCAACACCACCCTCGTTGGGGTGGATGGCGGCGCTGGCTTCGTGGGTGCCAACATCGTGATCCTTAGCGCCTCGAACGTGGTCATTCGAAACCTCAGCATTGAAGCGCCCGTGGATTTCTTCACCACATGGTCTCCCGACGACGGCGACGGAGCCTGGAACGCGCGCTTCGATGCTGTCTCGTCAGTGACGTCCAACCACGTTTGGATAGATCACGTCCACCTGTCCGACGGCAGGTTCCCCGACAGCGAGGCGCCGATGGGCTTCCGGAACAAGCCGGCCAACCGGCACGATGGACTGCTGGACCTTAAGGACGGCACCGATTTCGTCACCGTTTCGAACAGCAGCCTGTCCGACCACGACAAGACCATGCTCCTGGGATCGGGTGATGAGCACGTGGACAAGGACGGCGGGAAGCTTCGTGTCACATATATCGGTAACCTCTTCGAGGACATCCAGCAGCGCGGACCGCGCGTACGCTTCGGCGAGGTCCATGTGGTGAACAACTACTTCGTTGGCAGCACGGATCATCCCGAGTATCCCATGATCAGCGAAGGGCAGGGCGGCCACAGCTACTTCCTCGGCGCCGGCTACGAATCACGGATCTATTCCGAACGCAATGCCTTCGAATACACCGGACCCGGCGCTGACCAGAGCGTTATGGTCAGCAGCTACAACGGCAACCGCTTCAGCGATACGGGGTCGTGGTTCAACGGGTCCGAAGCGGATCTTAACGCGGTGGCCCGTGCCTCCTTCGACCAACACCGTGCGGAAGCTCTTGCCGAAGCGGAAGAGACGGGGACTCCCGCCGCGGACTGGACGGGCTGGGACTTCACCACGGATGTGGGCTGGAACCCCGCCGACGCCTACGGCTACAAGGCATTCACCACGCCAGAGGCCGTGAAGAACCACGCCACGCAGTTCACCGGCCCGGGAGTGCTCCGGGTCCAGCGCTAGCCAGACGCGGGAAAGCCCGGCCCCACGAAGGGACCGGGCTTTCCTGTTGCCGGATTATCCCGGCTCTTATAAAGGGTGCTACTTGGTGATCGGGCCGAGTACAGGGTCGTCCGTGTAGGCCGTCTTCACGTTGGCGGCGGTCACGATGACCGGCTCCAGCAGGTAGGCGGGAACAACCTTGTTGCCGTTGTTGTAGGACTTGTCGTCGTTGACCTCAGGCTTCTTGCCGGCCTGAAGGTCCTTGACCATGGTGATGGCGTGCTCGACGAGCTTGCGGGTGTCCTTGTTGATGGTGGAGTACTGCTCGCCGGCAAGGATGGACTTGACCGACTCAACCTCGGAGTCCTGGCCGGTGACGACGGGGATCGGCTTGCCGGCGGCCTTGACGGAGGTCAGGATGGCGCGGGCCAGGGTGTCGTTGGGGGACAGGACGCCGTCAACATTGGCGCTGCTGTAGCTGCCGCTGAGCAGGGTGTCCATGCGGCGCTGGGCGTTTTCAGCCTTCCAGCCCTGGGTTACGGCCTGCTCGAAGCTGGTCTGTCCGGAGACAACCTTGAGGGTGCCGTCGTCGATCTTGGGCTTCAGGATGCTCATGGCGCCGTCGAAGAACACCTTGGCGTTGGCATCGTCCGGGGAACCGGCGAACAGTTCGACGTTGTAGGGGCCGGTCGGCTTCTTGGCCTTGAGTCCGTCCAGCAGGGCCTGGCCCTGGAGAACGCCGACCTTGAAGTTGTCGTAGGCCACGTAGTAGTCCACGTTGGCGGTGTTCAGCAGGAGGCGGTCATAGGCGATGATGGTGGCGCCGGCGTCCTTGGCCTGCTTGAGCTGCGTACCCAGCTGGGAGCCGTCGATGGCGCCCACGATAATGACCTTGGCACCCTTGGTGACCATGGCGCTGATCTGGTTCTGCTGCTCCGAGACGCCGCCGTTGGCGAACTGGACGTCAGCCTTGAACCCCGCGCCGTTGAGGCCGTCGTTGAACAGCTTCTCGGCCAGGACCCAGTTTTCACTGGTCTTCTGCGGAAGCGCGACGCCGATGGAGGAGCTCTGGTCGAACCCTGCGGCGCCGCTGCTGGAACCACCGGATGGCTCCGAGCGTCCACAGCCCGTCAGCGCCAGTGCTGCGATGGCAGCAACTGCTGCGGCCTTTCCTGCATTACCAAACATTCGCATTGTTGGTTCTCTTTCTTTGTGTGATGGAACAGTATTCAGGCTGCAAACTTCAGGCTTCCCTGGCGATCGCTTCCTTGGTGGAGGTTGTTTCGTCAGGCTGGATGGGGCTGCTGGGACCCGAGGTGTTGCGGTTCATGTTCCGGGTCAGCATGCCGATGATGGACCGCTTGCCCTGCGACTTGTTGTAGACGTCGAACGCTACGGCGATCAGGAGCACCAGGCCCTTGATGATCTGGGTGAGGTCGGCGCCGACGCCGAGGAGCTGCAGCCCGTTGTTGAGCACCGCCATGACCAGGCCACCGATGATGGAGCCGACGACCGTACCCACGCCGCCGGTTACAGCAGCGCCGCCGATGAAGACTGCGGCAATGGCATCCAGTTCCCAACCAACGCCGTCAAAGGGGCCGGATGCGGTTGAGCGGCCCACGAAGATCATGCCCGCCAGGCCGGCCAGGATGGACATGTTCATCATGACCAGGAAGTTGACCTTCTTGGACTGGACACCGGAGAGCTCGGCCGCATGGCGGTTGCCGCCAACAGCGTAGACGTGGCGGCCAACGACGGTGCGGGAAGAGATGAAGCCGTAGATCAGTACCAGGACGGCCAGGATGAGGCCGGGGATGGGGAACGAAGTGCCGGGCCGGCCCGTGGCGAACAGGTAGGTGGCGTAAAGGATGGCGGCGCAGATCAGCACCAGCTTCAGCACGGTCACCCACATTTCCGGGACGCCGGCGCCCAGTGCCTTGGCCCGTGCCCGGGCGCGAAGTTCACCCACCACGACGAAGACCGCAACGGCTATGCCCATCAGGAGTGTCAGGTTGTTGAACCCGGTGTCCGGTCCCACCTCGGGAAGATATCCGGAGCCCAGGTACTGGAAGTCTTCCGGGACGGGAATGGTGTTGGACTTGCCCACGAACTGGTTGAAGCCGCGGAACAGGAGCATGCCGGCCAAGGTGACGATGAAGGCAGGGATGCCCACATACGCCGTCCAAAGGCCCTGCCACGCTCCGATCAGGGCTCCGAGTACCAGGCCCAGAAGCACGCCGGCATACCAGGGAATTCCCCAATCCCGGATCGCCAGGGCGACGCTGACTCCGACGAACGCCGCGACCGAACCGACAGAGAGGTCGATGTGCCCGGCGATGATCACCAGGACCATGCCGATCGCCAGGATCAGGATGTAGGAGTTGCCGTTGAAGAGGTTAATGACGTTGCCGGGAGTGAGGGTGCGGCCGTCAGTGAAGATTTGGAAGAAAATGATCAGCGCAACCAGGGCGAAGATCATGCCGAATTGGCGGGTGTTGCCGCCAAACAGCTTTTTGAAGGCGTTCATGGTGTCAGTCCTTGTGTCCGGAAGGTTCTGGGGATCGCCAGAAGGTCAGGCGGCTTTTCGGGTAGCGGAGGTCATCAGTTTCATCAGGCTTTCCTGGCTGGCCTCGTCTTTGTTCAGGACGCCGGTAATGGCGCCTTCGAAGATGGTGTAGATGCGGTCGGACAGGCCCAGGAGCTCGGGAAGCTCCGAGGAAATAACGATGACGCCCTTGCCCTGGTTGGCGAGCTGCTGGATGATGCCGTAGATCTCATACTTGGCGCCGACGTCGATACCGCGGGTGGGCTCGTCGAGGATCAGCAGGTCGGGGTCGGTGAACATCCACTTGGCGAGGACCACTTTCTGCTGGTTGCCGCCGGAGAGCTTGGCAACGCCTTCCTCGACGGACGGCGTCTTGGTCCGCAGCGACTTGCGGTACTGCTCCGCAACCGTGAACTCCTGGTTGGCGTCCACCACGAAGTTGTGGCTGATTTTGCGGAGGTTTGCCGCCACGGTGGTGGTCTTGATGTCATCCAGGAGGTTCAGGCCCAATGACTTGCGGTCCTCGGTGACGTAGCCCAGCCCGGCGTCGATGGCATGCCGGACGTTCTTGAGGACCACTTCCTTGCCGTCTTTGTAGATGTGGCCGTCGATGAAGCGGCCGTAGGACCGGCCGAAGACCGAGCGGGCCAGTTCCGTTCGCCCGGCGCCCATAAGCCCGGCGAAGCCGACGATTTCCCCGCGGCGGACGAAGAAGTTCGAGCCCTTGCACACCAGGCGGTCCTGGATGGCCGGGTGGCCAACGGTCCAGTCCTTGACCTCGAAGAACACCTCGCCGATCTTGGGCGTGTGGTCCGGGAAGCGGGATTCCAGGGTTCGGCCCACCATGCCCTTGATGATCCGGTCCTCGTCCACGCCGTCCTTCTTGACGTCCAGCGTCTCGATGGACTTGCCGTCGCGGATGATGGTGATCGAATCGGCGACCTGCTCAATTTCGTTGAGCTTGTGCGAAATGATGATCGAGGTGATGCCCTTTGCCTTCAGGCCCAGCATCAGGTCCAGCAAGTGCTGGGAGTCAGACTCGTTGAGTGCGGCAGTGGGCTCGTCCAGGATCAAAATCTTCACGGACTTGTTCAGCGCCTTGGCAATTTCCACCAGTTGCTGCTTGCCGACGCCGATTTCCTTGATGGGAGTGTCCGGGTCATCCCGCAGGCCCACCCGTGCCAGCAGGTCCAGGGACCGCAGCCGGGCCTCGGCCCAGTCGATGATGCCCCGCTTGGTGGGTTCGTTGCCCAAGAAGATGTTCTCCATAATGGACAGCTCGGGGATCAGCGCCAGTTCCTGGTGGATGATGACGATTCCGGCGTGCTCGCTGGCCCTGATGTCCCGGAACTGCTGGACCTGGCCTTGGTAGACGATGTCGCCGTCGTAGGTTCCGTAGGGGTACACGCCGGACAGGACCTTCATGAGGGTGGACTTGCCGGCGCCGTTTTCGCCGCAGATGGCGTGGATTTCGCCGGCCTTAACCCGGAGGCTTACGTTCGACAAGGCTTTAACGCCAGGGAATTCCTTGGTGATGGACCGCATCTCGAGGATGATCGGATCCGTATGCGTGGTCTGGGACGTCATGAGCCCTAACCCTCCAATGCAATGACTTCTTTGTCCGGCCGGCAAAGCGCAGGGCCGTCTGAACCAAAAGTAAACTGGATCACAGCTGTTGTCGTCAAGTCTTTAACGCAATTGCCGGATAACGAAATGGTCTACGACCTGCGGATACCTGCATGCTGGAACACCAAAGCGGCCGCTCCCAGGGCTTCGGCGCGGTCGCCCAGCGACGACATGGCCAGGGTGGTGGTTTCGCCGATCACCGGCACCGCGTGCCGGATCAGCCCCCTGCGGATAGGGTCCAGCAGGATGTCGCCGAGGCCTGCCAGCGGGCCGCCCACCACGATGACTTCGGGGTTGATCAGGTTGGCCACGTTGCCGAGGGCGCGACCCACGGCCAGGCCCGCGTCGTCCACCACGCGGAGGGTTGCGGAGTCCCGGTTCAAGGCTTTCCTGACGATGTCGGCTGGGGTTAACGGCCGGTCCTCGCCGCGGCTCAGGAGTTCGATCATAGTGGTGGTGGACGCGATGGTTTCCAGGCATCCGCGGTTCCCGCAACTGCACACGAGCCCTTGCTCGTGGATGGTGGCATGGCCGATTTCGCCGGTGATTCCCACGTTGCCGTAGTACGGCGCTCCGTTGAGGATCAAGCCGGCACCGATGCCGGAACCGATCTTCAAGAACAGCAGGTTGCTGACCCCCGAGTGCTGCCCCCACGTGACTTCGGACCACGCACCCAGATTCGCGTCGTTGTCAACAAATACCGGGATTCCCAGGGTTTCCTCGAGGTGCTGGAGGATGTTGATGCCCACCCATTCGGGAAGGATTGCCCCCTGCGCGACTGTACCGGTCCGACGGTCTATGGGGCCTGGAATTCCGACGCCGGCGCCCACCATGTAGCTGCGTTCCACCCCGCTTTCCCGGAGCAGTTTGTCCAACAGTTCCACCGCCGCCTGGATGCCGTCGCCTGCCTGGTGGCCGAGCGGGAGCAGTACGGATTCTTCGGCAATGACGTGGTAGCTGAGGGAGGCAAGGACCACCCGCAGGTGCCGGCGGCCGAAGTCAATGCCGACCGCAACGGCGCCGTTGCTGTTGAGCCGCACGTTCAGTGCCCGGCGGCCGGAACTGGTAATAGGTTCTGTGGAGGCCAGGCCGGAGTCCAGCATGATTTTGACGATGTTCGAGACGGTGGCCGTGGACAGCCCTGTCTGCCGGGCGAGCTCCGCCTGCGTGGACGGACCCCCCATAAGTGCCTCAATGATCCGCTGCTGGTTCAGCTGCCGCAGGGCTGACTGCGAGCCGGGGTTCTTGGGCTTGCTCCTCGTTGAGCGCGTGGTTGCGGACATGCTAAGAAGATTGCCCTATCGCTGCTCTTGCAGTCAAGAAGTTAACGCATACGACCAGAGTAGGTGTACGGAAAGGGCGGCGGGGCGGGGCCGCTTGAGACATCCGTGCATTCCGTCCCGATGCAGGGGTGGGCGGGTCCAAACGACCCAGCGCCTTATCCCCGTGGCTGGCTACGCTGGAGGGAGTGAACAGCCCGGCCGGTCCACTCCGCATGGATAGGCATACAGAAGGTGGTAATGATGCTGCTGTCCGTCCTGCAGGCGAATGCTGCGGTCCTGGACGTTGATGCCAATCTCCGGACCATTGATGAGGCCGCCGGCCAGGCCGCCCGCGCCGGCGCAGGCCTGCTCCTGACTCCGGAGCTGTTCCCCGTGGGCTACGCTCCGCTGCGGCTGCGAAACGAGTTCGACCCGGCAACCCTTCCCGCCATCCGCGAAAGGCTCGCCGGAATCGCCCGCCGCAACGGGATCGCGCTCGTCTACAGCCTTCCGGCCGAAGCCGCCGAACCAGCCGAAGCAGCGGAAGCCGACGGGACCGCCGGGATCGCCGTCGTCAACGGGGGCGGCTCATCCCGGGACATGGGCCGCGCGGGCTCTGGCGACTGGAACATATCCGCGTCCCTGGTCGATGCCACCGGCGCGGAACTCCTCCGGTACGCCAAGGTGCATCTCTTCGGCGACGAGGAACGCAAGGCGTTCGTTGCGGCCAACGAGCCGCCCGCCGTCGTCGACTTCCTCGGCGTCCGGACCTCGCTGCTGATCTGCTACGACATCGAATTCCCCGAAGCCGCCAGGGCGGCTGCCGCCCGCGGCGCGGAGCTGCTGCTGGTGCCCACCGCCTTGTCGGCGGGTTTTGATGCTGTGCCCCAGGTGCTTGTCCGTGCCCGCGCGCTGGAAAGCCAGCTGACCGTGGCATACGCCAATCACTGTGGCACCGAAGATTCTTACACGTTCGGCGGGGGAAGCGTGGTGGCGGGCCCGGATGGCCGCCTGCTGGCCGAAGCGGGAAACGCTCCGGAACTGCTTTTCGCCACGGTGGATCCGGATGCTGTCCGCGCCGCCAGGGACGATGTGCCGTACCTCAGGGAGCGCCGGCCGGAGCTGTACCGCGAGTGGGAGGTTGGCCTTGCGCCCGAACCTGACCGGCCCGCGGAGAACCTGCCCTAACCGTTGCCCGCCGTCCCGTCGGTCACCCCGTCCACGTACTGCAGCGCGATCCACAGCTCTGCCCGCACCTGCGCCTGGTTCAGGTCCATTCCGAGCAGGTCGGCAAGGACCCCGATCTGCCGCCGCACACTGTTCCGGTGAAGCCCCAGGAGCTTGGCGGAGCCGTCCCAGCTGCCGTTCTCGGTGAGCCAGCCGCGCAGGACTGCCAGCAGGGGATCGCGCCGGTCCGGTTCCAGCGCCAGCACTGGATGCAGGAGCCGTTCCGCCAGCATGGTCCCGGCTTCGCGGCCCAGCAGCCCGGCCACTGACCACTGAACCTCGTCGGCGCGGACGCTTTGTCCACTTCTCTGCACTTGGCTCCGCAGGGAGCTGGCACCCTGATATGCGGCGGCCAGTCCGGTGAGTTCGGTGGGTTCGCCGATCACCAGGCGCCAGCCGAGTTTCTCGACCTCGTCGAGCAGGGAATCGTCCACCCTCAGCCTGGTTATTGCGGCGAATCCGTAGTCGGTGATTTCCACCAGCTTGGTGTCGAACAGCCGCCGCCACTGCAGGAGTTCCCTGACCGGGCTGTCGCCCGCAGGCCACTCCGGCGCGTCCATCTTGATGCCCTGCACTACCCGCATGGCCGCGGACCGGGTGGAGGTAAGGCTCTGCGCCATCAGGTCCCGGAGCGCGTTCAGGTGCCTGCTGCCCCCGGTAGTGAGGCTTTCGGGGTGCAGCAGGACAGCCGTGGCCAGCTGGCTGGGGGCCAAGGAGCCGCTGGTGCGCTGCCGTACCAACAGTTCGAGGAGGCCGACGGCGGACTGGACCACGTTGTTCTGCGCCGGCGTCAACGGGGCGTCCGAACCGAGGACCAGGGCGCCCAGGTTGGCATCCTTGGTGCTGCGCAGCGGATGGCCGACCACCAGGGCCGAGCCGGGCTGGCCGAACCCGTCCATCTCCACCCGGGGGCCGCTGCCGGACAGCAGGCGCTTAAGCATGGGTTCCAGCAGGGAAAGTTCGACGGCGGGGCTGCCGCCACCGCTGGTGCCGCGGGCCCGGATCCGGCCGTCCGCTCCCACCATCACCGCCCAGACGGGCACGCGCTGGACCAGTGCCGCCAGCAGTTCATGTTCCGGCCTGGGGGAGAGGACTGCGCGCATTAACTGCCGGTTGGTCTCTGCCAGTTGCCGGAAGACCCTCGCATTGTCGGACTCAAGAAGCTGCGAGAACTGAAGGCCAATGGCCGCGAAGGGGAGTGATTCCGGCACTTCGAACAAGGTGAGGTTATGCCGGCGGCACGCATCGATGACTACATCCGGAACGGCGTCGAAGTACGGCCTGATTCCGAAGCCCAGGGCGGCCACCTTGGCGTCCACCAGCCGCCGGACGTACGCGTCCACGCTGGCGGCCGCTCCGCCGTCGCCCAGGAACGGAAGGCCCGCCGTCAGCAGGAACTCACCCTCCGGGAGGTAGGGCGTCGGATCCTCCAGCTCACTGGGCTCAACCCACCGCAGCAGCCGTCCGCCGCTGCTGCCGTCGTGGAGCGTCGTCAACAGCGGCGGCAGCTGGTCAAGGAACTGTTGCAGGGTGACGAAGCTCAGCCGACTGGTGGCCGCGGGCTCAGCAGGCATGGCTCTTCGAGGCGGCGCAGAAGCCTGGCCGGGCCGCCGCAACCGTGGTCGGATATTGTGCATAAAGTCTCATGCCTGGCTACTATAGGTCATTTTGCACCGTCCTGAGAGTTGGCTCACATGCCAACCTTGGTGAGGGGAAACCGACAACTACTCTGAAGGGACGTCAACGGTGACTGTGCCTGTGACCACCGAGAAACCCATTGCGCCAGCAGCATCCCGGCCGCGGCTCGCGGACCAGCTCCTGCGCCGCAAACCGATCGGCCAGATGGTCAGTGAAGCCGGAAGCGGTGAGGGCGGCACCGCGCTGGTCCGCAGCTTCGGCGTCCTCCACCTCACCATGATCAGTGTTGGCGCCACGCTCGGGACCGGCATCCTGGTGATCCTTGGAGAGTCAGTCCCGCTGGCCGGGCCGGCCATCTGGATCTCGTTCGTCATTGCCGGCGTAGCCGCTCTGCTCTCCGCGGTGTCCTATGCTGAAATGGCCGGCCTGGTTCCGGTGGCAGGCTCCAGCTACTCCTATTCCTACGCCACCATGGGCGAGGGCATGGCATGGATCTGCGGATGGTGCCTGGTCCTTGAGTACGCCGTCTCCGTGGCCGCAGTGGCTGTCGGTGCCGGCCAGTACGTCAATGAAGCACTGGCGGCGTTTGGGCAGGTGCTCCCGGATGCTATCTCCCAGCCTCCCGGCGACGGCGGACTGGTGAACATTCCGGCGGTGGCCATCGTGGTACTGGCCATGGTCCTGCTGGTCCGCGGTGCCCGGGAAAGCGCCTGGATCAACACGGCCGTCGTCATCATCAAAATAGGCATCCTGCTCTTCTTCTGCGCCGTCGCCTTTACCGCCTTCAACGCGGGTAACTTCGAACCGCTCCTGCCCATGGGAGCCGCCGGTGTTTCCGCAGCGGCCTCGCGGGTGTTCTTCTCCTACATCGGTTTTGACGCCGCCTCCACCGCCGGCGAGGAGGCCAGGAACCCCAAGCGCGACCTTCCCCGGGCCATCCTGCTCTCCATGGTGATCGTCACCAGTGTCTACGTCCTCGTGGCGGTCGCCGCCATCGGCGCCCGGCCCTGGGGCTGGTTCGACGGTACCGAGGCCGCCCTCGTCCAGATCCTGGAGGAGACCACCCACCAGCCATGGATTGCCCTGGTCTTCTCCATTGGCGCCGTCCTTGCCATTGCCAGCATCGTCCTCACGGTGCTGTACGGCCAGACGCGCATCCTGCTCTCGATGTCCCGGGACGGCCTGGTGCCCAAGGTCTTTGGGCGTGTCTCCGCCCGGACCGGCACCCCGGCCGCCGGAACCCTCATTGTGGGTACCGCCGTCGCCCTGACCGCAGGACTCGTGCCGCTCGGCGCGCTGGCGGATGCCACCAGCATCGGAACGCTGTTCGCTTTCGCCCTGGTCAACATCGCCGTCATCTACCTGCGACGCAACCGCCCCGACCTGGAGCGCAGCTTCCGGGTGCCGCTGTACCCGCTCACGCCCGTGCTGGGAACGCTCATGTGCGCCTACCTGATGGCGAACCTCGGCGCCGATACATGGGTTGTCTTCGGCGCATGGATGCTGGTGGGAATCGCCATCTACTTCGGCTATGGACGCCGGAACTCCAAGGTAGCGGCCCTGAGCGAGCTCGACTACCGTGAACTGACCGCCAAGGCCCCGAGCCAGGAACCTGTGAAAGCAGAACACTCATGACCATCGCCACCGAATTGCCGGCTTTTGATCCCTCCAGCACCTCCAGCCGGCAGGAGGCAGCACCAGGACCGGGGGCCGGCGGCCAGGCACCCATCACCATGCTGAACCCCGACTTCCCGTTCAGCTACGACCACTACCTGGCCCACCCGGACGGCATGGGATCGGTCCCGCCGGAGTTGCACGGCACCGAAGTGGCAGTGATCGGAGCCGGGCTCTCCGGCCTGGTGACGGCCTACGAGCTGATGAAGCTTGGCCTTCGCCCGGTGGTCTACGAAGCAGACCAGATCGGCGGCCGGCTCCGCACCGCCGCCTTCCCGGCGGCGCCCGGAGTGGTGGCAGACCTCGGCGGCATGCGTTTCCCGGTCTCGGGAAAGGCCTTCTACCACTACGTGGACCTGCTCGGCCTGGAAACCTGTGACTTCCCCAACCCCCTCGCCGAGGCCACCTCCAGTACCGTGATCGAGCTGGCAGGCAGGAAGCACTACGCGGAAAAGCCGGGCGACCTTCCGCCCTTCTTCCGTGAGGTTGCGGACGCCTGGAAAGCGGCTGTCAACGACGGCGCGAAGTTCGCGGAGATGCAGGACGCCATCCGCTCACGCGACACTGCCAGGATCAAGGAACTGTGGAACGAACTGCTGCCCCTGATGGATGAGCAGACCTTCTACGGGTTCATCGCCGCGAGCGACTCATTCAAGAAGGCAGGGTTCGCGCACCGGGAAGCCTTTGGCCAGGTGGGATTCGGCACCGGAGGCTGGGACACGGACTTTCCCAACTCCATCCTGGAGATCCTCCGTGTGGTGTACACCGACGCGGACGACCAGCACCGGTTCATCCGCGGGGGAGCGCAGCGACTGCCCGAGGCACTCTGGCAGCACGCGCCGTCGGACCTGGTGCACTGGCCCGCCGGCACCTCCCTTGCCTCGCTCCACTCCGGCTCGCCCCGCGGCGCCGTGGGGAAGATCAGCCGGGACCCGGACGGGAACCTGCGGATCCGTGAACGCTGGGGCCGCGAGGCCAGCTACCCGGCAGTGGTGAGCACGTGCCAGTCATGGCTGCTGTCCACCCGCATCCACACCGAGGAAGCGTTGTTCCCCGCCGAACTGTGGACCGCGATGGAGCGCTCGCACTATATGCAGTCGTCCAAGACGTTCGTCATGGTGGACCGGCCGTTCTGGAAGGACACCGACCCGGAAACCGGCCGCGAGGTCCTGTCCATGACCCTGACGGACCGGCTGAACCGCGCCACCTACCTGCTGGACAACGGCCCGGACCAGCCCGCCGTCATCCTGTTGTCCTATACATGGAACGACGACGCCCTGAAGTGGCTTGCCCTGGACGCGGACGAGCGCGTGGAACTGATGCTGCACTCGCTGGAGCAGATCTACCCGGGCGTGGACATTGCCGGTCACATCGTGGGGCAGCCCATTACCGTGTCCTGGGAGGCGGACCCCAACTTCATGGGTGCCTTCAAAGCCAACCTGCCCGGGCACTACCGCTACCAGCAGCGGCTGTTCACGCACTTCAAGCAGGACGCGCTGCCGGAATCCCAGCGCGGGATCTTCCTGGCCGGCGATGACGTCTCCTTCACTGCCGGCTGGGCGGAAGGCGCCGTCACCACCGGCTTGAACGCGGTATGGGGCGTGGTGAACCACCTGGGCGGCTCGTCAGCTCCGGGCAACCCCGGCCCGGGCGACCTGCTCGACGAAATGGGGCCAATCAGCCTGGACTGACCCAGCGGGGACTGCGTCAGGCATGCAGCTCGCGGTGTTTCGCCGCGAGCTCAACGTACCGGGCAGCGTTGGCGCGCACGCCGTCGAACTCCTCCTCCGTCAGTTCCCGGCGCACCTTGGCCGGGACCCCCGCAACCAAGGAGCGTGGCGGAACCACTGTCCCCTCCAGGACGACGGCGCCGGCCGCCACCAGCGAGCCGGTACCGATCACGGCACCGTTGAGGACCGTTGCGCCCATCCCGATGAGGCAGTCGTCCTCCACGGTGCAGCCATGCACGACGGCGGCGTGCCCCACGCTGACCCGGTCGCCCACCGTGCAGGGGAAGCCGGGGTCGGCGTGCAGCACCACGTTGTCCTGCAGGTTGCTGCCGGCACCCACGGTGATGGCGGCCGTGTCGGCGCGGACGGATACCCCGTAGAACGCGCTGGAGTCTGCGGCCAGGGTTGCATTGCCGATGATCGACGCCGACGGGGCGATGAACGCTGATTCATGGACGGCAGGGGAGTTGCCGCCGAAAGGGTATAGAGGAGCCATGGCTTCACCCTAAGCCACCCCTGTATACGTCCGCTCCTGCGCCCATTGCGACTGGGGTGCGGAGGACCAGGAACTGGTAGTGCTGCGTCCAGGCGCCACGCCCCGGGCCGGACTCGTCCCCGCTGCCTTCCGGCCAGGTCCGGAAATGCTCCACCTCGCCGTGCACACCAAAAATTGTCCGTACGGCGGCATCGCTGCGGCGGCTGAAGAACCGCCGCGGTTCCTCAAGGTCTTCCGGGTTCAGCAGTTCTTCATCCTCGCCGGACCAGAGGCCGACGGCGATTGGCGCTCCCGGTGCGCAGACGCGTACCAGCTCGCTGACGACGTCGTGGATGCCGGCGTTGGGCACATGCAGGAGGGTGCTCATGGACCAGGCGGCGGAGAACGAACTGTCCTTGAAGGGCAGGCTCCGTCCGCTGGCAACGGTGGCGTCCAGCCCTTTGGCCCGCGCCCGGCGGACGCTTTCGCCTGACAGGTCGACGCCACAGTAGTGCAGTCCCGCGCCGACGAACTCGAGGCCTTCGTCGCCGGTGCCGCAACCAAGTTCGACCACCGAATGCCGCTGCTCGTCCTTGAGCAGCCGGATGAACCACGCGCGGCATTCGACCCGGTGGCGCGTCCTGCACCTGGAGTTCGGCGCACCGGCGTATCGGTCGTAGAACGCGGCCAGGGTGGCCTCGTGATCCCCGGAACCCGGATTGACCCGCATGGCGCCAGCCTATGGCCGGGGCGTTGCCCGGCCTAGGGCGGAACGTCCCTTAGTTGAAGACCACCGTGCGGTTGCCGTCCAGCAGCACGCGGTGCTCGGCATGCCACTGCACGGCCTGGACCAGGGTGCGCCCCTCCACGTCGCGGCCCATCTGGACGAACTGCTCCGCCGTGCGGGCGTGGTCCACCCGGATGACTTCCTGCTCGATGATCGGTCCCTCGTCCAAGGCTGCCGTCACGTAGTGGGCCGTGGCGCCGATCAACTTCACACCGCGCGCATGGGCCTGGTGGTACGGCTTGGCGCCCTTGAAGGACGGCAGGAACGAGTGGTGGATGTTGATGGCCTTGCCCGTCAGCTCGGTGCAGAGCTCGTCGGAGAGGATCTGCATGTAACGGGCCAGGACCGTCAGTTCGATGTCGTGTTCGGCGATGATGCCGCGCAGCTTGTCTTCCGCCTGGGCCTTGGTGTCCTTGGTCACGGGAATGTAGTGGAACGGGATGCCGTAGAACTCGGCGAGCCCGGCGAGGTCCTGGTGGTTGGACACGATGGCGGGGATCTCGACAGGCAGGGTCCCGGAACGCTGCTGGAAAAGAAGGTCGTTGAGGCAGTGCGCGGAGGTACTGGCAAGCACCAGGGTGCGCACCTTGTCGCCGACAGTATTGAGGCTCCACTGCATGGAGAACGCTTCCGCCACCGGCTCAAGGGCCGCAAGCAGTTCGGGCTTTGGGGCGGGCGTGGTGACCTCCACGCGCATGAAGAAGTTGCCCGTTGTGGGGCTGCCGTACTGCTGCGAATCCGTAATGTTGCACCCTGCCACCAGGAGGGCGCCAGCCACTGCGTGGACGATTCCGGGGCGGTCCGGGCAGGACAGGGTTACGACGTACGCTTGGTTCAGCTGCTCTTCATTCACGCGTAATAGCCTACCCGCGCGGCGGGCGGTGGTTTTGGTAGGCTGGGATGGTCGCAACTGGCGTTGGGTGGCTAACCACCAGGGAGCGGCAATCACGAAGACCACGGATCGTACGCCTGGGCCGAGGGTCATGTTTTGCCGGTTGTGGGGCTGCTCCTGCGTCAGTGCAGCAGCACCATGCCTTGTGCTTCCACGCACTGTCATCAACACGGTGCGGGGGCACGACAGCCGGTAGCCTGACCTAAGCAGTGCCCATATCCCTAGCCAGGAGTTCTTCGTGACTACTACAGCCACCTCAACCACAGCCGTCAGCAACCAGCCGCTGGCTGAGCTCGACCCCGAAATCGCCGCAGTCCTGGACCAGGAGCTTGGCCGCCAGCGCGGCACCCTGGAAATGATTGCTTCCGAGAACTTCGCGCCGCGCGCCGTGATGGAAGCCCAGGGCTCCGTCCTGACCAACAAGTACGCCGAGGGCTACCCCGGCCGCCGCTACTACGGCGGCTGCGAGTACGTTGACGTCGCAGAACAACTGGCCATCGACAGGGTCAAGGCCCTGTTCGGCGCCGAGTACGCCAACGTCCAGCCGCACTCCGGCGCGCAGGCCAACGCTGCCGCGCTCTCCGCCATGATCACCCCGGGCGACAAGATCCTGGGCCTGTCCCTGGCACACGGCGGCCACCTGACCCACGGCATGAAGCTTAACTTCTCCGGCAAGCTGTACCAGGTTGCCGCGTACCAGGTCGAGGAAGACAACTTCCGCATCGACATGGACAAGCTGCGCGAGCAGGCCATCGCCGAAAAGCCGCAGGTCATCATCGCCGGCTGGTCCGCCTACCCGCGCCACCTTGACTTCGCCGCCTTCCGCTCCATCGCCGATGAAGTGGGCGCGCTGCTCTGGACCGACATGGCTCACTTCGCCGGCCTGGTTGCCGCCGGACTGCACCCCAGCCCGGTGCCGTACTCCGACGTCGTCACCTCCACCGTGCACAAGACCCTCGCCGGTCCCCGCTCGGGTGTGATCCTGGCGAAGGAACAGTGGGCCAAGAAGCTGAACTCGAACGTCTTCCCGGGCCAGCAGGGCGGCCCGCTCATGCACGTCATCGCTGCCAAGGCCGTGGCCTTCAAGATCGCCGGCACGCAGGAATTCAAGGAGCGCCAGGAGCGTGTCCTCGAGGGCGCCAAGATCATCGCCGACCGCCTGAACCAGGCTGATGTCGCCGAGGCAGGCGTCTCCGTCCTCACCGGCGGCACCGACGTCCACCTGGTGCTCGTTGACCTGCGCAACTCCCAGCTGGACGGCCAGCAGGCCGAGGACCTCCTGCACTCCGTGGGCATCACCGTCAACCGCAACGCCGTGCCGTTCGACCCCCGCCCGCCGATGGTCACGTCCGGGCTGCGCATCGGCACCCCGGCACTGGCCACCCGCGGATTCGGCGCTGCCGAGTTCACCGAGGTCGCCGAGATCATCGCCACCGCCCTCAAGGCAGGCAACAGCGCCGACGTCGAGGCCCTGCAGTCCCGCGTTGACAAGCTGGCAGCCGATTTCCCGCTCTACCCCCAGCACGAGCAGTGGTGACCAATGACTGAAACCACCACCGCGCAGATCCTTGACGGCAAGGCCACCGCCGCTGCCATCAAGGCCGAACTGACTGACCGCGTGGCCGCACTCAAGGCCAAGGGCGTCATTCCGGGCATCGCCACGGTGCTCGTCGGGGCGGATCCGGCCTCGCAGCTGTACGTTTCCATGAAGCACAAGCAGTCTGCGCAGATCGGGATGAACTCCATCCAGCGCGAGCTTCCCACGGACGCCACCCAGGAGCAGGTGGAGGCCCTCATTGACGAGCTCAATGCGGACCCCGCCTGCCACGGCTACATTGTGCAGCTGCCGCTGCCCAAGCACCTGGACACGGACGCCATCCTGGAACGGATCGACCCTGCCAAGGACGCCGACGGCCTGCACCCCACCAACCTTGGCCGGCTGGTGCTGAACGTCAACCACAAGATCACCACGCCGCTGCCGTGCACGCCCCGGGGCGTCATCGAGCTCCTCGAGCGCAACGGGTACAGCCTGGCCGGCAAGCACGTTGTGGTGGTGGGCCGCGGCGTCACGATCGGCCGGTCCATCGGCCTGCTGCTGACCCGCCGGGACGTCAACGCCACAGTGACCCTGACCCACACCGGCACCACCAACCTCTCGGAACTGCTCCGGCAGGCGGACGTCATTGTGGGTGCTGCCGGCGTCAAGCACATCGTCAAAGCTGCGGACGTCAAGCCTGGCGCGGCGCTGCTGGACGTCGGGGTTACCCGTGAGACCGATCCGGAGACGGGCAAGAGCCGCGTCTACGGCGACATCGATCCGGCCGCCGCCGAGGTGGCGGGCTGGATCTCGCCGAACCCTGGCGGCGTCGGCCCCATGACCGTGGCGCTGCTGATGACCAACGTGGTAGAGGCGGCGGAACGCGCAGCGGGCATCCTGCCGTAGTCCCGCGACGAAGCGCACGACGGCGGCACGGCACCTTTCGCACGGAAGGCGCCGTGCCGCCGTCGGGCTTTAAAGTCCGCGACGATGCCGCAAAACGCAGCCCGCCTACTCCCTGGGCAGTACGGGGCGTACGCCGCCCATCTGACGACTTTCACCGCCCGCGGGCATAGGCTCGGTCCATGCAGCGCCGTTTCCGGGGACCGCCCACCGCCGTCATCGTGGTGGTGGTCGCCGTGATCCAGGTGGCCGGGTCGGCATTCGCTTCCTTGCGGCAACCCGGCCACGCGCCACTGGATCCCCTGGCGCTGGCGTTGCTGCTGCTTGGCCCCGCCGCCCTCGCTTTTCGCCGGCGCGCGCCGCTGGTGATGCTGCCCGTTGCCGCCGGGGCAACCGGAGCCTACCTTGCCCTGGGGTACGCGTGGGGTCCTGTGGTCCTCTCTTTCGCCCTGGCGCTGGTCCTAACGGCGGCGGCCGGAAAGCGCATGATGGCCTGGTCGGGGGCGGCGGCCGGAATACTGGTGTTGTTTCTTGCCGCCGCGCGCAGCGGCGATGAGGCGGCGTTCGTCCGGGCGTTTGCCGGGTCCTCATGGCTGGCCGTCCTGGTCCTGATCGGAGAAGGGGTGCGGTTCCGCGGCGAACGCGTGGCCGAACGGCACCGCCAGCAGGCCGCCGCCGAGCAGGCTGCCCGCGACGAATACCGGCTCGCCTTGGCGAGGGACATCCATGACGTGGTGGCCCACTCGCTGTCCCTGATCAACGTGCGGGCCTCGGTGGCGTTGCACTTGGGCGAGAAGGACCCGGCGCAGTTCCGCCCTGCCCTGGAGACCATCAAAGCAGCAAGTAAGGAATCACTGGCTGAAGTGCGCCAGCTGCTGGGCGTGCTCCGGGAAGATGTTCCGCTGAGCCCCACCACCCGGCCCAGCCTCGGCCGGGTCCCGGAAATCGTTGACAATGCGCGGCGGGCGGGGCTGAATGTCAGCCTGCAGGCCGACCCCGGAATGGAAAACGTCCCGGGAACAGTGCAGGAAGCGGCGTACCGGATTGTGCAGGAGGCACTGACCAATGTTGTCAGGCATTCCGGTGCAGGGACGGCCCAGGTCTCAGTCCACGCGTCAGGAGGGGAACTGCTGGTGATTATTGACGACGACGGCGCCGGTGCCGGCGCAGCGCCGGAAGGTAACGGCATCACCGGCATGCGGGAGCGGGTGGTGGCTTTGGGCGGGGGACTTAAGCTGGGGCCGGCGCCGTCCGGTACAGGCTGGCGGGTCCGCGCGGCCCTCCCGCTGGCGCCAAGTGCAGGGCCGACTCCAACATGATCAGCATCCTGCTGGCTGATGACCAGAACCTGATCCGTGCGGGCTTCCGGGCGCTGCTGGACGCCGAAGCCGACATGAAGGTCGTAGCCGAATGCGGCACGGGGCGCGAAGCGGTGCGGCTGGCCCGCCAGTATCATCCGGACGTCGTCCTGATGGATATCCGCATGCCGGACGGCGATGGCCTGGAAGCAACGCGGCAGATCCTCACCGATTCTGCGCTGCCAGGTACCCGGGTGGTCATGCTCACCACCTTCGAGCTGGACGAATACATCGCCGAGGCCGTCCGGGCAGGTGCCGCCGGTTTTCTGGTCAAGGACACTGAACCGGCCGAGCTGCTGCGCGCAGTCCGCATAGTGCACGACGGGGACGCGCTGCTTTCGCCCTCGGTGACCCGGCGCATCATGGCCCAGTTGGCACGGCACTCCCGGGCCGCCGAACAGCCGGTGGCACTGGACCGCATCACCGACCGGGAGCGGGAGGTTCTCCAGCTTGTGGGTGAAGGGTTGAACAATGCGGAAATTGCCGAGCGGCTGTTCATCACTCCACTCACGGCAAAGACGCACGTTTCGCGGATCATGGCGAAGCTTGTGGTCAGGGACAGGGTGCAGTTGGTGGTGCTGGCGTACGAATCCGGCCTGGTCCGGCCAGGCTGGACGGGCTGAGGCCGGTTACCGGGTGCAGCCGCCGGACTACCGGAGGAGTACGTGGCCCCGCACAGGTGACTCCCGCCGCCGGACGCGCCGGCAGGCGTCCCGGACGAGACTCGATACAAGGCCGAAACCACGGCCGGTCAAAGAGTCGGGAGATTGAACATGTTGCCTTCGCTTACCACCGCAATGTCCGCCGCAGCCTTGTCCGCGGCCGCGCAGGTGCCGGCCGATACGGTCGTCTACGGACCGTGGCACGGTGCCTTTTCCCCATGGTTCCTTTTGTTCCCTCTGTTCTGGCTCCTGGTCATCGCGCTGGTCATCTTCCTGGCCCGCAGGAGCTGGCGCAGGAACCAGCACTGGGCAGCCGGCCAGGGCGCCGAGGGAGTGCTGCGCGAGCGTTATGCCCGCGGCGAGGTGGACGAAACCGAGTTCCGGCAGCGCCTGGAGGTCTTGCGCAGCGGAGACCGACGGCAGAAGTGACCGGGCCGCTCCTGGGCTGTTCGCCGGGGGTGGAAGGGAGCCGGCGAAGGCCGCATCGTTTGAGACAATGGACGCATGCGATCTCTGGGTAACCCTTCCACTCCGTCCGCCCGCACCAGGGGCGGCTTTTCGATGTTCCGCATCAGCGGGCCGGGCCTGATGGTCCTGGTGACGGCGTTCGTCGTGGCCGTCCTCTTTGCGGCAAACCAGAACGACGTCGTGGGCTGGGTTGTTGCGGTCATCGCCGGCTTCTGGCTGGCGCTGGCTGCATTCGTGGTCTTCAGCATCCAAAGGGCCGCCAAGAAGGCCGGGGCGAAGTTTTCCGAGGCACAGAGCGCCTTCAACACGGCCACCGGCCGCGCCCCGGCGCCGGCGTCCGCTGATCATGGCGGAACCCGCGTGATCCACGAACGCTCCGAGGCGGATGAAGTGCGCGACCTCAAGCTCGACCACTCCTTCAAGATTGTCCAGGTGCAGGTCCGGGTGGTGGAGGAGGAGCGCGCCAAGGGTGCCGCCGCCAACCAGGACACCATCAACCGCGCCCTGGAGACCATCGAGATCACAGCCACCAATGCCCGGGACATGATCAAGTCCTCGGGCGGCAGCGGAGAGCCGGTCGCCGGAACCATCATCGACTAGAGTGGAGCGGGTGAGCTCGGCATTGAAGAAGGACCACCTTCGCATCGCATCCGTCAACGTGAACGGCCTTCGGGCTGCCTACAAAAACGGCATGGCCGCGTGGCTTGAGCCGCGGGAAGTGGACATTCTCTGCCTGCAGGAGGTGCGCGCCCCTGACGCGATCGTCCGGCAGCTGCTCGGGGATGACTGGCATATCCTGCACGCCGAGGCGGAAGCAAAGGGCCGTGCCGGCGTCGCCATCGCGTCCCGCCAGGAGCCCCTGGCCACCAGGAACGGCATTGGCGACGACTACTTTGCCACGGCCGGCCGCTGGGTTGAAGCCGACTTCCGTTTCCCGGACGCCGCCGGCAACCCCGTCCAACTCACGGTAGCCAGTGCGTATGTGCACTCGGGCGAGGTGGGGACGCCAAAGCAGGACGACAAGTTCCGTTTCCTCGACGCCATGAGCACCCGGCTCCCGGAGCTGACCAAGCACAGCGACCATGCCCTGGTGGTGGGAGACCTGAACGTCGCCCACACTCCGTTCGATATCCGCAACGCCAAGGGCAACGTGAAGAAGGCCGGTTTCCTGCCGGCGGAACGCGAACACTTCGATCGCTTCCTGGGTGAGGAGATCGGCTGGCACGACGTCCACCGCAACCTGGCCGGCGAGATGCACGGGCCCTACACCTGGTGGTCCCAGCGCGGAAAAGCCTTCGACAACGACACCGGTTGGCGCATCGACTACCACTTGGCCACCCCCGGGCTGGCGGCCGGCGCCCTGTCCGCCGTCGTTGACCGCGCAGCCTCCTGGGACACCCGCTTCTCCGATCACGCACCGCTGGTAGTGGACTACCAGCTCTAAGCCCGAAAGTTTTTCCATGACCAGCCAGACTTCCCAGACCGCCAAGAAGCGCATTCTCTCCGGAGCCAAGCCAACCGCCGATTCCCTGCACCTGGGCAACTACATCGGAGCCGTGCGCAACTGGGTGGACATGCAGGCAGAGTACGACGCCGTATTCTTCGTCCCGGACCTGCACGCCATCACGGTGGACTTCGAGCCCGGGGAACTCGCCAAGCGGACCCGCATTGTCGCGGCGCAGTACATCGCGGCCGGCATCGACCCGGACAAGAGCATCTTCTTTGTCCAGTCCCACGTCCCCGAGCACGCCCAGCTTGCCTGGGCACTGAACTGCATCACCGGCTTTGGTGAGGCATCGCGGATGACCCAGTTCAAGGACAAGACCCAGAAGTCCGGAGCAGATTCCGCCACGCTGGGCCTGTTCGCCTACCCCACCCTGATGGCCGCGGACATCCTGCTCTACCAGAGCGACCTCGTACCCGTGGGGGAGGACCAGCGTCAGCACCTTGAGTTGACCCGGAACCTGGCCCAGCGTTTCAACACGCGGTTTGGCCAGACCTTCACGGTGCCCGAGGCAACAATCGTCAAGGAGAGCGCCAAGATCTACGACCTCCAGAACCCCAGCGCCAAGATGTCCAAGACGGGGGAGTCGCCCAACGGCGCCATCCAGCTGCTGGAAGATCCCAAGATGGCGGCCAAGCGCATCAAGTCTGCGGTCACCGACGCCGGCACGGATATCCGTTTTGACGCCGAGGAAAAGCCCGGGGTGTCCAACCTGCTGACCATCTATTCCGCCCTCACCGGCAAGTCGGTCGCCGAGCTGGAAGCCGAGTACCAGGGAAAGATGTACGGCCACCTCAAGGTGGACCTCGCTGAGGTGGTGGTGGACTTCATCACCCCGATCCGCAACCGTACCAACGAGCTCATGGCTGATCCCGCCGAGCTCGACCGGTTGCTGGCCCTGGGCGCTGACCGTGCCCGCGAGATCGCGTCCGTCACCCTCGCGCGGGTGTACGAGCGCATGGGCTTCCTGCCCTCCCTCAGCCTCGCTGGAGTCCGCTAGCGCCATGTCTTCGAGAAACGCTACCGCCAGGGGAGGCGCGTCCTCCGCCAGCGAGGCGGAGCGGACCCTGGGTAACCGTTACGAAGACCAGTCGGGCCAGGACGCGGTGGCGGAGGACGACGCGGTCCGCACCGAAGACGTCAGCGTGGGCGTCATCCTGGGTTTCCCGGCCGAGATTGCCTCGGAGCTGCAGCGGTGGCGGGCGTCGTTCGGGGACCCGATGGCGGGAGTGATACCGGCACACATCACGCTGATCACCACCACGCCCACCCAGGATTGGGAGGCAACCCGCCGGCACGTCCGCGAGGTTGCCCGGTGCCAGAGGCCATTCATGGTCACTATCGCCGGGACGGGCACCTTCCGCCCGGTCTCGCCTGTTGTCTTCATCAAGGTCGAGGACGGGTTCGAGCACTGCGTGGATTTGCACCGCAAACTGCAGCAGGGTCCCCTGCACCGTGAGTTGCCCTTCTCCTACCATCCCCACGTCACGATTGCCCACGACGTCGCCCCGGAGAGCCTGGACGAGGCCGAAACGGCACTGAAAAACTATAAGGCAACCTTCCCCGTGGTTAGCATGGGACTCTATGAGCATGATGCCGACGGCATCTGGCAGCTACGGGAAGAGCTGGATTTTGGGACCGAAACTAACAACGACGCCGGCACCCCCTTCACGGACGCCGCCGCGGACACCGCAACGGACGCCGGCTGACCAGCAGCCCCTGCCTACCGAATCCGCCCGGCTGAAGCTGGACGTGATCCAGAAGCGCACGGAGTGGCACAAGGCGCGCCGATCCGGCGGCAAGGTCCCGGCCCTGCTGGCCTGGGTACAGTTGTTCACTGCCCGGCTGAACGTCCTGCGGCCCATGCGGGCGTTCAGGCACTACGGCCTCCATTACGGGCCGCTGATGAGCGCCGGCATCGGCTTCAACATGTTCTTCTCCATCACCGGCCTGCTGGCTACCGGCTTTTCCGTTGCGGGCCTGGTCCTCCGCGGCCAGCCGGTATTGCTGGACACCATCATCAGCAGCGTGGCCAGGAGCGCCCCGGGCCTGCTGAAGGTCAACGGCGGCGAAGGCCTGGTGGACCCCAAGGACCTGCTTGACCCCAGCGGACTCGGCTGGACGGCCGTGATCAGCGCCGTGGTCACGGTGGTTACCTCGCTCGGCTGGATCAACGGCCTCCGGGACGGACTCCGCGGCATCGTCGAGTTGCCTCCGCTGGTGGTCAATCCCATCCTGCTCAAGCTGCGGGACGCCGGGACCCTCCTGCTGCTGGGCGTAGCCCTGGTGATCAGTGCAGGCGCGTCGCTGGTGTTCGGCACCGCCGCCGGCTGGGTCGCGGATTTCCTGCATCTCAGCGATGCCCTCGCCGGCCCGCTGACCACGTCCGTCAAGATCGTGGTGCCGTTGGTCCTGAACTGGGTCACGGCGATGATCATGTTCCGGTTGGCTGCCGGGTTGAAGCTTTCCCGCCAGGCCCTACTCGAGGGCACCATCCTTGCTGCCGTGGGCACCACCGTCCTGCAGATCTTCAGCACGGAACTGCTGGGCGGTGCCAGCCGCAACCCCATCCTGGCACCGTTTGCCATCATCATCGGCCTGCTCATCTGGTTCAACCTGGTCAGCCAGGTCTATCTCGTTTCCGCGGGATGGTCAGCGGTGCGCGAGGCCGACCTCGCCTCCGATGGCAAACCCCGCAAGACGATCCTTGGCGCCCGCCGCGCGACACCCCAAACCTGACCCCGGCAAACGGGCTGCTAGGGCGACGCCAGCAGTCCTTCCCACCGCACCGTCCAGCCGGGCGGGAATCCGGGGGAGCGCCGGTCCGGCCCGTTGTCCCATCCGGCGGCCATCAATGCGGTGGCGGCGAGGAGGCCACCGTTGCCGGGCAGGTACAGCGGCAGGGAGTCAGTCTGGCGGTTGTGCCCGTTGGCCAGCACGGTATTCTTGCCCGCGTCCTGCAAAAGGGCGTCCACAGCGGCTTCCGGATCACCCAGGCGGGCAGCGGCCATGGCCATGACCGGGTAGTCCCAGCCCCAGGTGCTGTCCCAGTCCCAGCCAGCCAGGACATCGGCCAGCGTGGCCCGCATGGTGTCTGCATCAATGAGGTCCGTCCGGGGCAGGACCCCCAACGCACACAGCATTGATGGGTGGTCAGTCCTTATGGTGAACGGCTCCACGTCGATGGCGGCGTAGACGCCGTCCATCACCCGAGGCGGGACGAGTCCTCCGGCCACGTCCCGCCATGCCGCCACGGGTTCCAGGCCCAGCCGTTCCCGCCACGCGGCGGCAGTCCGGAGGCCCCACTGCCAGTACGCCAGCTCAAAGGTGGGATTGGTGACGGCCGCCCGGAGCGGGCCGTAGCTTTCCTGCGCCGGAATGAGGGGCGGCCCCAGTTCGAAGCCCCGCGCGGTGGGGTGGGCGAAGCTGGCCATGAACGCGGCCGACTCGAACACGATCTCCGCGAACTCCTCAAGGACGTCCTTGCAGGGATTGGCGCGGTAGACGAGTTCTGCCAGGTAGATGGGGTGCGGCTGCTGCCAGATCAGGAAGGTGCCGATCGGACTGGGGCTCTCCCGCCCGTCCGGGCCCACCTGCTTGGGCCAGCGGACGCCGTCGAACCCTTGCGCCCTCGCAGTCCGCCGCGATGTCTCCAGGATGGTGGCGTACCACCGCAGGGACGGCAGGAGGAGTTCGGCACGGTTCCAGAGGGCGAAGTGCGCAGCGTGCCACCAGTGCATCTCCAAATGGAACCGTCCGCGCCACGAATTGCAGACAAGTCCTGTTTCCTGGGGCGGGAGGGAACCCGCACAGTTGACGGCGGTCAGGTACTGGGAGAGGACAATGCGGCGCTCAAGCTCCTTGGCCCGGGCGTCCGCGGTCGCGTCCAGTTCCATGACCCCGCCCGTGGTCCAAAACCCTTCCCAATGGGTTGCAGAGGCAGCGGCGATGTTGCTGCCGGGGCCGTTGGCTCCCGGGAAAGGCCCGACGGCGGCACCGGCCTTTGCGTCTCCGTCCGGCAATTCAGCCGCCGGGAAAGCGACGTCCCGCGGGATGCAGTCACCGTCATCTGCCGGGATAAAGGCCACAGCCGCGTCAAGCGCAGCGGGACCTCCGGGGAGCGCGCTGATCCGGATGCGGTGCCTGCCCGTTTGTTCCACGACGAGTCCGCGGCCGGTGACCACCATCCGGTACCGGGAGTGGTCGAGTTCGCGGTGGACGGTCCAACTCGTCGAGCCGGGATGGATCACTGACGGGACAGCCTCCCCGAGGACGGTGGTGTGGGCCTCCGGACGGCTCCAGTCGGCGGCGTCGTGCCATGCCTCGGACCCGTAGGGAAAGTCAACGCAGATCACCAGCCCGTCGTGGAGGGCTGGTGATTCCACGTGGAAGCCCAGTTCATCGCGCCGCGGATGGCACGCGGTGAGGACGTTGACCGGCCGGCCGCCCAGGGTGAAGGCGCTGTGGACGGTGCCGGTCCACAAGTCGAGGGTCTGCCCGGTGCCGGCCACGTCCGCTCCGCTGATGGCCCGTTCGGTTGAGCCTGTTGCCAGCATGAAGCCGATGCGTCCCAGGTCCAGCCGGTGCGGGTTCGCCCGCAGCCATGTTTCGCCGGCGGAGGTGCCTGTCTCGCGGTCATTGACGATGTCTCCCACCATGTCCACATACGGCACCGGCCCGCGAGGGGAATCATAGGTAACGGTGGAGCCGGCGAGTCCGTAGGTTTCCTCTGTGGGGGTGGAATGCCAGCCCCATTGGGACTGGGTACCGAGGAGTGTCCCCGGAGGGAGGGCGTCGTCGCGTGCCCCCACCGGATACTCCGCCGGAAGAGACTGCACGCCGGTCAGGTCCATCGTGAAGGCAAACTCGCCGTTGCCTACTGACACCGGACTTCGCGGGTCCAGGGTCTGCTGGCTGACATTGTGCCGCCTGACCAGGGCCTTCCTGTCGATGGGCGCGTTGCTGCCTTGCGGGGCATCGGCCGGAACCGGGCGGGCGGTGCTGCCTTGGCTGTGCACGCTGAACGGCCTCCTGATGATTGGTGGATTGAAGCACGGGTGCAGGAAAAACCGCCTGGCCGGGAAGTTTCCGGAGCGGAAATTGCGCCGTGCAAGAAAGCGTTTTCCCACCCATTATCCTCTGGGTGCGGCGGCCCGCTGTCAACCGCCCTTTTGCATTCCGCGCTGCCAAAAACTATCGGAGCTGTAAGGAAACGCTGTGTTGAACATGTCCTGTGATGATGGGCTCTTGACGTCGGAAGCAGGGCTTTGATACGTTTCACGAAACCGCTTTCCCATCTCGGAAGAAGCTTGCCCAATGACGCGAAAAGTTATCCGAAGTCTTCGTAAATCAACTGCCATCCTGGCGGCCGTGGCACTCCTGGGTCTCACCTCCGCATGCTCCAGCACCCCATCGAACAAGGCCGAGGACGGGCCTGTTGAAATCCGGTTTTCCTGGTGGGGCAACGCGGGCCGTGCCGACCTGACCAACAAGGCCATTGCCGAATTCGAGAAGGCCAACCCGAACATCAAGGTCAAGCCGGAGTACGGGGACATCGGCGGATACTTCGACAAGCTCGCCACCCAGGTAGCCGCCAACGATGCTCCCGATGTCATCACCATGGGTGGCGCCTATCCGGCGGAGTACGCCAACCGGGGTGCCTTGCTGGATTTGTCCACGGTGAACGGCCCGCTGGATCTGTCCAGGATGGACCAGGGCGCATTGGAAAACGGCCAGGTCAAAGGCAAGCAATACGGGGTGTCCACCGGCGCCAACGCCCTGGCCATCGTCGTCAATCCGGCGGTGTTCGCAGCTGCGGGAGTGCCGCTGCCGGATGACGGCACCTGGAGCTGGGACGACTTCGCGAAAATCGCGGCGGATGTCACGGCACACAGTCCGAAGGGAACCTATGGAACCGCAACGGTGCTCACCCACGACTCCCTGGACGCCTTCGCCCGCCAGCGGGGTGAATCGCTGTACACCCAGGACGGGCAGTTGGGGCTGGGCAAGGAAACTGTCCAGGACTACTTTGACTACTCGCTGAAATTGAGCGGGACCGGGGCGGCTCCAAGCGCCTCCGAGACCGTCGAGAAGCTCAACGTCAGCACCGAGCAAACGCTCATGGGCATGGGTAAAGCTGCCATGATGCTCACCTGGAGCAACTCACTGTCCGCCCTCAGCAAGGCCTCCGGCGCCGACCTCAAGCTGCTCAAGCTCCCGGGCGAAACACCCACGCCCGGGATCTGGCTCCAGTCCTCGCAGTTCTACACCATCTCGGCCCGCAGCAAGCACACGGACGCTGCGGCAAAGCTTGTCAGCTTCCTGGTCAACGACCAATCGGCGGCCAAAATCATCCAGAGCGACAGGGGCGTTCCCAGCAACGCCGACATGCGCAGCGCCATCAAGGACATGCTCACACCACAGGGCAAGGTGGAGGCCGACTACATCAACCGGATCGGCAAGATGGACTTCGCCCCCACCTACATCGGACCCACAGGCTCAACCGCCGTCTCCGAGATCACTGCCCGGATCAACACCGATGTCCTGTTCAAGCGGCTGGCGCCGGACAAGGCGGCAGAGCAGTGGATCAGCGAGAGCAAGGCTGCCATCGGCAAGTAGAAGCAGGGCTGCCGGGGGTACGCCCTGGAACGGGGTGCGTTTCAGGCGTCGAGGTACTGATCGGCCCAGGCCGCGATGATCCGGGCCGCGCGGGCTGCCTGCCCCTTGCCGGTCAGCAGGTGGTCGCTTCCCTCGAGGGAGACAAAATTGCGGGGGTGCCGGGCGGTCTGGAAGATCGTGCTGGCGTTCTCAATCCCCACCGTGTTGTCGGTGGGGGAGTGCAGCACCATCAGCGGCTTGTGCAACTGGCGGATGCAGTCAGTCAGGTCGGCGTTCTCCAGGTCCTCCACGAAGTGACGGCGGATCTCCACCCGCTTCCCGCCCAGGTCTACCTCCGCGCTGCCCTCGCTGAGGATCCTGTCGAGGGCGGTATCAAAAACGTGTGCCACGTGCTTGGGGGAGAAGGGCGCGCCGACTGTCGCCACGGCGTCGAGCTCGGGAATCTCCCGCGCGGCCGCCAGCACGGCGGCACCGCCAAAGGAATGTCCCACCAGCAGCGAGATCTCTCTTCCCTCCGCGCGCATGAACTCCGCGGCCTTCACCGTATCAGCCACTTTGTGGCTGAACGAGCCTGCGGACCACTCGCCGCCGGAGCCGCCCAGGCCCAGGTTGTCGAACCGCAGCATACCGATGCCGCTGTCGGCCAGTGCCTTGCACATCCGGGAAGCGGAGGGGCTGTCCTTGCCCAGGGTGAAACCGTGCGAGAAAACTCCCCAGCCCTTGACGTCGCCCTCCGGGACGTCGATGATTCCGGACAGCGTCTCGCCGGTTGAGCCTGCAAAGGATACTTTTTCGGAGCGGGACAAGAAGATCCCCTTTCGTGCGTGCGGGCCTGGTTGCTGCGGTGATGATACGACGACGACGGCGCCCCCACCACGGATGGTGAGCGGCGCCGTCGGCTGTTACAAATGGTGCTGGACGTACCCTAGATCTTGCGGGCGAGGATGGCCTGCTTGACCTCGGCGATGGCCTGGGTGACCTGGATGCCGCGGGGGCACGCCTCGGAGCAGTTGAAGGTGGTGCGGCAGCGCCACACGCCTTCCTTGTCATTGAGGATCTCCAGGCGCATGTCGCCGGCGTCATCACGGGAATCAAAGATGAAGCGGTGGGCATTGACGATCGCGGCAGGGCCGAAGTACTGCCCGTCCGTCCAGAACACCGGGCAGGAGGACGTGCACGCAGCACACAGGATGCACTTTGTGGTGTCGTCAAAGCGCTCACGGTCCTCCGCGGACTGCAGTCGCTCCCGGGTGGGCTCGTGGCCCTTGTTGATCAGGAAGGGCATGACCTCGCGGTAGGACTGGAAGAAGGGCTCCATGTCCACGATCAGGTCCTTCTCCACCGGCAGGCCCTTGATGGGCTCCACCGTGATGGGCTTTGACGTGTCCAGGTCCTTCAGCAGCGTCTTGCACGCGAGGCGGTTGCGGCCGTTGATGCGCATGGCATCGGAGCCGCACACGCCGTGGGCGCAGGAGCGACGGAAGGAAAGGGTTCCGTCCGTCTCCCACTTCACCTTGTGGAGGGCGTCCAGGACACGGTCCGTGCCGTACATGGTGAGGTGGAAGTCGTCCCAGGTGGCTTCCTCGGAAACCTCCGGGTTGTACCGGCGGACCCGCAGGTGGACATCGAACGTGGGGATTTCCCCGCCTCCGCCTACGCCGGCGGGCAGTTCAACCTTTGAGGCTGGCTCAGCGATTTCAGCGGTCATCTTAGTACTTCCTCACCATCGGCTCGTAGCGGGTAAAGACAACCGGCTTGGTGGCGAGGCGGATGCCGGCGATTGATTCCGCCGATCCGTCGGCCGGCGCATGGTCATCCTTGTACGCCATGGAGTGCTTCATGAATTTCTCGTCGTCACGCTCGGGGAAGTCCTCGCGGAAGTGCCCGCCGCGGGATTCCTCGCGGTGCAGGGCGGCCACGGTCATGACCTTGGCCAGTTCCAGCAGGAAGCCGAGTTCAACGGCCTCGAGCAGGTCCAGATTAAAGCGCTTGCCCTTGTCCTGGACGTTGATGTGCTTGTACCGCTCCTCGAAGGAAGCGATGTCGCGCAACACCTGGTTCAGGGTATCCGCCGTGCGGAACACCTGCATGTTGGCGTCCATGGTGTCCTGCAGTTCCTTGCGGATCTGGGCCACCTTTTCCTCGCCGGTGCCGTTGCGGGCAATGTCCAGCAGTTCGGTGGTGTAGGCCAGCGGGTTCTCCGGCAGTTCCACGAAATCGGCGGTCTTGGCGTACTCTGCGGCGGCCACGCCGGCGCGCTTGCCGAACACGTTGATGTCCAGCAGGGAGTTGGTGCCCAGGCGGTTGGAGCCGTGGACGGACACGCAGGCCACTTCACCGGCAGCGTAGAGGCCCGGCACCACGGTGTCGTTGTCCTGCAGGACCTCTGTGGTGATGTTGGTGGGGATGCCGCCCATGGCGTAGTGGGCGGTGGGGAACACGGGAACGGGTTCCGTGTAGGGCTCCACGCCCAGGTAGGTCCGGGCGAACTCTGTGATGTCCGGGAGCTTGGCGTCGATGTGCGCCGGCTCCAGGTGGGTCAGGTCCAGGAGGACGTAATCCTTGTTCGGACCGCAGCCGCGGCCTTCACGGACCTCGTTGGCCATGGAGCGGGCCACGATGTCACGGGGAGCCAGGTCCTTGATAGTGGGAGCGTAACGCTCCATGAAGCGCTCACCCTCGGAGTTGCGCAGGATGGCACCTTCGCCACGGGCGGCTTCAGAGAGCAGGATGCCCAGGCCGGCAAGGCCGGTGGGGTGGAACTGGAAGAATTCCATGTCCTCCAGCGGGATGCCGCGGCGGAAGGCGATGCCCATGCCGTCGCCCGTGAGGGTGTGTGCATTGGAGGTGGTCTTGAAGACCTTGCCGGCGCCGCCGGAGGCGAACACCACGGACTTTGCCTGGAAGACGTGCAGTTCACCGGAGGCGAGATCGTAGGACACGACGCCGGCCACGCGCTTCTGCTTGAAGGGCGTGCCGTCCTCGCGGACAGCGTCCTCTTCGACCGTCAGCAGGTCCAGGACGTAGTACTCGTTGTAGAACTCAACGTTGTGCTTGACACAGTTTTGGTACAGGGTCTGCAGGATCATGTGGCCGGTGCGGTCTGCGGCGTAGCAGGCACGGCGGACAGGAGCCTTGCCGTGGTCGCGGGTGTGGCCGCCGAAGCGCCGCTGGTCGATGCGTCCCTCGGGCGTGCGGTTGAAGGGCAGGCCCATCTTCTCGAGGTCCAGCACAGCGTCGATGGCTTCCTTGGCCATGACCTCGGCAGCGTCCTGGTCAACCAGGTAGTCGCCGCCCTTGACGGTGTCGAACGTGTGCCATTCCCAGTTGTCTTCCTCGACATTGGCAAGGGCTGCACACATGCCACCCTGTGCCGCACCCGTGTGCGAGCGGGTGGGGTAGAGCTTGGTCAGTACTGCTGTGCGCGCGCGCTGACCGGACTCGATCGCGGCGCGCATGCCAGCGCCACCGGCACCGACGATGACGACGTCGTACTTATGGACCTGCATACCAGACGCTCTTTCTCTCAAAATTCGCTATCAAACAACGGGGCGGCTTTGCCTGCTCCGCAAAACAGGGCCCGCGGGTAAGCCCGCGGGCCCGGGGTTGTGCCTGAACTAGGCAGGGCAGAATCCGCCCGGAAGCGCAACGCCGTCCACCACGGGGCACGGGTTGAAGGTGAAGATCACCAAGGTGCCCAGGAGGATGATGACGACGGCGGCCGCGTACAGGACGGTCTTCAGCCAGCGGCGGGTCCCCGTCTTTTCGGCGTAGTCGTTAATGATGGTCCGCACACCGTTGGTGCCGTGCAGCATTGCCAGCCACAGCATCGCCAGGTCCCAGACCTGCCAGAACGGATCCGCCCACTTGCCGGCCACGAAACCGAAGTCGATGGCGTGGATGCCTTCGCCGACCATGAGGTTAACGAACAGGTGCCCGAAGATGAGGACCACCAGCACCACACCGGAAAGGCGCATGAACAGCCAGGCGATCATCTCGAAGTTGCCGCGCGAACCGCCGCTCCGGCGGTATTGGGGAGCTACCCGACCGCTGCGGGGGCTCTCGATCGTTGCAGTCATGGCTTAGTGACCTCCGAGGGCGAGGGACAGGTGGCGGATGGAGAACGCAAGCATGGTCACGATCCAGAGAGCCAGGACTGCCCACAGCATCTGGCGCTGGTACTTGGCGCCCTTCTTCCAGAAGTCGACCGCAATGATCCGCAGGCCGTTGAAGGCGTGGAACACGATGGCGGCGACAAGGCCGGTCTCGCCCAGCGCCATCAGCGGGTTCTTGTAGGCGCCGATCACTGCGGTGTAGGCCTCCGGCGACACACGCACCAACGAGGTGTCCAGGACGTGGACCAACAAGAAGAAAAAGATCACTACACCGGTAATGCGGTGTCCTACCCAGGACCACATGCCTTCACGGCCGCGGTACAAGGTGCCAGCTGGTTTTGTCGGCACTGATAAACCTCCCTGCACACAGCGGCGCTGGCATGAGATCCATGCGGGGGGAACGCCTGCTGCGAGAGCACTCGTAGCTCAGGCCTAAATCTAGGCTTCGCTTACAGCTTATTCAATTTAGGAGATTCTTGGAGACCAGCACTGGAGCGGTTTTTTGGCGAGAATGAGACGAACGCCACACGGATGCAGTCTATTGGGCTCTGCGATGACGGGCTGCAGCGGTGAACGGCTCATGACGGGGCGCAGCTGCCGGCCGCGGCCTGTCAGCTAAAGTAGCCGTGATGAGTACAGACAAAGTGACAAGCCCGGCCTCACCCCTTGACCGCTTCATTGCGGTGATTCCGGCAGGCGGAGTGGGGACCCGCCTCTGGCCCCTGTCACGAGCAGCAGCTCCAAAGTTCCTTCACGATCTCACCGGATCGGGCAGCACCTTGTTGCGCGCCACCTACGACCGGCTGCATCCGCTCGCGGGCCGCCGGGTGCTGGTGGTCACGGGCAAGGCGCACCGCGAAGCCGTGTGCCGCCAGCTTCCCGAGGTCCAGGACGCCGACCTCATCCTGGAATCGGAGCCCAAGGACTCGGCCGCGGCGATCGGCCTTGCCGCCGCCATCCTGCACGAGCGCGACCCCGACACCATCATGGGATCCTTCGCCGCCGACCAGGTCATCAGCCCCGACCACCTCTTCCAGGAAGCCGTCCGGGAGGCAATCCACACCGCCGCCGCCGGCAAGATCGTGACCATCGGCATCAAGCCCACGCACCCGTCAACCGGATTCGGCTACATCCGCTCCGGCAAGTCGCTGCACATCGACGGAGCGCCCAGCGCCCACGATGTGGTGGAGTTCGTCGAAAAGCCCGACGAAGTGGTGGCCCAGCAGTACGTGGACAGCGGTGACTACGTGTGGAACGCCGGCATGTTCGTGGCACCCGTGGCACTCATGCTCAAGCACCTTGAGGCCAACCAGCCGGAGCTGTTCAAGGGCCTGCAGGAAATCGCGCAAGCCTGGGACACGCCCGAGCGTGACGAAGTCACTGCCCGGATCTGGCCCACCCTGCCCAAGATCGCCATCGACTACGCAGTGGCCGAGCCCGCCGCCGAAGCCGGGGATGTCGCCGTCGTGCCCGGGACCTTCCGGTGGGACGACGTTGGCGACTTCGCCTCCGTTGGCCGCCTCAACAGCGCGAAGGAAGTGGACGACGTCACCGTCCTGGGCGAAGGCGCGCGGGTATTCACCGAGAACTCAAGCGGTGTTGTGGTCACGGATACCAAGCGCGTCATCGCGCTGATCGGCATCCAGGATGTTGTCATCGTGGACACGCCCGACGCCCTGCTGGTCACCACCATGGCCAATTCCCAGCGGGTCAAGGCAGCGGTCGATGCCCTCAAAGCCAGCGGCGACACGGACGTCCTGTGAGCGCTTCACCTGCCGGCGCATCGCGCGCCGGCAGGAGCACGTTGTAACGGGGCGTCAGTGAATGGCCCTTATCGGGGCCGCGATCGCTAGAGTAAAACAGTGCGCAATTACACTACTGAAGCCGAGCCCACCGCCCTGGTGGCTCCGTGGCTTGAACCGCTCCTGCCGGAACTGATCGAATTCCGGCGGGACCTGCATGCGCACCCGGAGCTGTCCTTCAAGGAGTTCCGCACCACCGACAAACTGGCTGAACGGCTCGAAGCCGCCGGGCTGAGCCCGCGCCGCCTGGAAGGCACCGGCCTCACCGTGGACGTCGGCGAAGGCCCCATCGCCACCGCGCTGCGCGGCGACATAGATGCGCTGCCCATCATCGAGGAGACCGGCCTGGCGTTCGCGTCCAGGAACCACGGTGTCACCCACGCCTGCGGCCACGACGTGCACACCACCACCATGCTTGGCATTGCCCTGGTATTGCAGCGGATGCACCAGGAATCGCCGCTTGGCGCAACAGTGCGGATCATCTTCCAGCCCGCCGAGGAAACCATGCCCGGCGGCGCACATGCGTGCATCGAGCAGGGCGTGCTGGAGGGCGTCCCGAGGATCCTTGCGCTGCATTGCGATCCCCGCATCGAGGTGGGCAAGGTCGGAACCCGGATCGGGGCCATCACGTCGGCCTCGGACACCATCAGGATTGAACTTTCCGGCCGCGGCGGCCACACGTCACGCCCGCACCTCACCGAGGACCTCGTCTTCGCCCTGGCCCAGATCGCCGTCAACGTGCCGGCTGTCCTGTCCCGCCGGGTTGATGTCCGCAGCGGAGTGTCCGTGGTGTGGGGCCAGATCACCGCCGGCTCGGCGCCCAACGCCATTCCCGGCTCGGGGTACATGGCAGGAACCATGCGCTGCCTGGACCGCGACGCCTGGCACGCCGCCGGCGAACTCCTCGACGAAGTGGTCCACCAGGTGGCGGCACCCTACGGAGTGGATGTCCACCTGGAGCACACCAGGGGAGTGCCGCCCGTGGTGAATTCCGAGCATGAAACGGCCATCATCGAGGCGGCCGCGCGGGCAGAGATCGGCGAGAGCGCCGTGGTGCTGACCCCGCAATCCATGGGCGGCGAGGACTTCGCCTGGTTCCTGGCGGAACTTCCCGGGGCCATGATGCGCCTGGGCACCAAGACGCCCGGTGGCGAGGACTATGACCTCCACCGCGGCGACTACATCCTGGACGAACGCTCGCTCGGCCTGGGTATCCGGGTGCTCACTGCGGCAGCGTTGAGGACCATCAGGGACCTCGAGCAGCCGCCCGCAGTGTAGCCGCCCGGCGGGCCGGCCACACCGGGGCGTCCAAGCCCTGCGGGCTGTCCATGCCGGGCCGCTACACCCTGCGGGCTGTCCATGCCCGCCGCCGGAAACGTTCCACGATCACGACGACGGCCAACGTGAGGGTGCTTTGGCTCCAGTTAAGTTGTGCACAATTGAATTGTGAGCTATGGTTTTGTCATGACCGAAGCTCCTCGCCTGGACCGCCAAGTGTGCTTTGCCTTGTATTCGGCCTCCCGGGCCGCCACCGCCGTGTACCGGCCCGTGCTGGACGAGCTGGGGCTCACCTACCCGCAGTATTTGGTGATGCTGGTGCTGTGGGAAAGCGAGCCACGCGGCGTCAAGGAACTGGGCGGGGAACTCGGACTCGACTCGGGGACCCTGTCGCCCCTGCTCAAGCGGCTGGAAGCACTGGGGCTCGTGGAACGCCGGCGGTCCGGCGAGGATGAACGCCGCGTGGCAATCCACCTCACACCGGCAGGGCGCGACCTCAGCGGCCCGGCCCGGGCCATCCCGCAGCGGCTGGCCGACGCCGCAGGGCTCTCGAACGGGGAGCTCGAACAACTGCGCGCCACCCTGGGCAAGCTCACGGCCGCACTGCACCAGTCGCTCTAAGCGGCGACACACTGCACCATCCCACCAACAGGACGGACACCTTTTCGTGAAGACCCTCTACACCGCTGAGGCGCTTGCCTCGGGCGAAGGCCGTGACGGCACAGCACGCAGCAACGACGGCAAGCTGGCAGTGGACCTGGCCAGCCCCGTGGAGCTGGGCGGCAGCGGCCGCGGCACCAACCCTGAACAGCTGTTCGCTGCCGGCTACGCCGCCTGCTTCCACTCCGCACTGCGCCTGGTAGGCCGCAAGGCAGGCGCCGACCTCACCGATTCGGCAGTGGCAGCGAAGGTCCACCTGGGACAGCTGGACGGCGGAACCGGCTTCGGGCTTGCCGCCGAACTGGAAATCGCCCTGCCGGCGCTGGACCTTTCCACCGCCGAAGAACTGGTGGCCAAAGCGCATGAAGTCTGCCCCTACTCGAACGCCACCCGGGGCAACATCAACGTTGACATCAAGATTTTGGAGTACGCAGCATGAGCACAGCACTTGCCACCACCACCCGTGAAATCCGGCTGGCCTCGCGCCCCGTGGGACGTCCCTCCAGCGACAACTTCGAACTCGCAGGGTCCCCGCTTCCCGCCCTTGAGGACGGCCAGATCCTGGTCCGGAACCTCTTCATGTCGGTGGACCCCTACATGCGGGGCCGGATGAATGACGTGAAGTCCTACTCCGCGCCGTTCGCCGTTGGCAAAGCGCTCGACGGCGGTGCGGTGGGCGAGGTGATCGCGTCCCGTTCGTCGGCACACAAGGAGGGTGACGTCGTCGTGCATTCCCTCGGCTGGCGGGAGCACGCCGTCGTTGACGGTGCTGCCACCACCCCGGCCCGCACGGACCTGGCACCGGCCTCCGCCTTCCTTGGCGCCCTGGGCATGACCGGGCTGACGGCGTACTCCGGCCTCTTGAAGGTCGCCGAATTCAAGCCGGGGGACGCTGTGTTCGTCTCCGGTGCCGCCGGTGCCGTGGGTTCCCTGGTGGGGCAGATCGCCAAGGCCATGGGGGCCTCCCGCGTGATCGGCTCGGCCGGCTCGCCTGCCAAGGTGGCACGGCTCCTCGAGCTTGGCTTTGACGCAGCCTTCGACTACCACGACGGTCCGGTGGTCGAGCAGCTGCAGAAGGCCGCAGGCCCCGCCGGCATCGACGTCTACTTCGACAATGTCGGCGGCGAACACCTCGAGGCCGCCCTGGCAGTCCTCAATGTGGGTGGCCGGGTGGCAATGTGCGGCGCCATCGCGCAGTACAACTCCACCGAACCCACCCCTGCGCCGCACAACCTGATGCAGGCCATCGGCAAGCAACTGACCCTGCGCGGTTTCCTGGTGGGCGGACAGCGGCAGCACGCGGCGGAGTTCGCGGAGAAAATGGCAGGCTGGCTGGCAGACGGTACCGTGCGCTACGACAAGACGATCGTGGACGGACTGGAGAACGCGCCGCAGGCATTCATGGATCTCCTGGACGGCGCGAACACCGGAAAAATGCTGGTCCGGCTGTAGTGCAGCAGTAGCCGCAACCAAAGAACCACAAGCAGTAGGGGCGCCTCCAATGGGGGCGCCCCTACTGCTTGGTAACAACTTGTAAACAATCTTCGGGGTCAGCTCCCGCCGTGCTATGGGGACGTGGCGCAGGCCACTAAAGTAAGTGCCATCAGTGCGCTCCTGCGCAGTGCTGCGTGCCCTCAGTGAAAACAGAATTTCAGCGCCGAAACGGACACTCATTGAATTCCAGCCCGTAGTGCCACTCGCATCATCCCTGGAGGAAAATTGAAGAAATCACTGCGTGCCGGCTTCAAGCGCGGTTCAATGGCCGGTGTGGCCACCCTCGGTGCGTCCGCCTTGCTGCTCACCGGTTGTGGTGCCGCCCCGTCCGCGTCCGGCCCCTCTGGTTCAGCTACCGCATCGGACTACACCGCATGCATGGTGTCCGACTCCGGTGGATTCGACGACAAGTCGTTCAACCAGTCCGGCTACGAGGGCCTGCAGAGCGCGGTCAAGGACCTCGGCATCCAGGAGAAGCACGTCCAGTCCAAGGCTGACACCGACTACGACCCCAACCTCCGCTCGATGGTCCAGCAGGGCTGCAAGCTCACCGTGACCGTCGGCTTCCTGCTCGGCGACGCCACCAAGTCCATCGCGACGGCCAACCCGAACAGCCACTTCGCCATCATCGACTACAACGACCCCACGTTCCCCAAGAACGTCAAGCCGATCGTCTATGACACGGCCCAGGCTGCATTCCTGGCCGGCTACCTGGCAGCAGGCACCTCCAAGACCGGGAAGGTCGCAACCTTCGGTGGCATCAACATCCCCACCGTCACCATCTTCATGGACGGCTTTGCCGACGGCGTGAAGTACTACAACGAGAAGAAGGGCAAGAGCGTCCAGCTCATCGGCTGGGACAAGGACAAGCAGGACGGCACCTTCGTCGGCGACTTCAAGCAGGTGGACAAGGGCAAGGTCCTGACCCAGGGCTTCCTTGACCAGGGCGCAGACATTGTCCTTCCCGTGGCCGGACCCGTCGGAGGCGGCGCGGGCAGCGCCATCCTCGACGCCAAGTCCAAGGGCAAGGACGCCAAGCTCATCTGGGTTGACTCCGATGGCTACCTGACTGCCCAGGACTACAAGTCAGTGATCCTCTCCTCCGTCCAGAAGACCATGGCCACCGCTGTGGAGACGGTCATCAAGGACGACAAGGACGGCAAGTTCGACGCATCGCCGTACATCGGAACCCTCGCAAACGGCGGCGTGGCCCTGGCTCCGTTCCACGACCTCGACTCCGCCGTGCCGGCAGACCTCAAGAGCGAACTGGACCAGCTCAAGAAGGACATCATCTCCGGCACCGTCAAGGTCGAGTCGAAGTCCAGCCCCACCAAGTAGCACCGAACCGCGGGGCGCGCTGCCCTTCCGCCGTTACCCCGGCCGGAGGGCAGCGCGTTCTGTTTTGCTGGCAACGTACGGTCGTCAGCACCATGCCCGCGGTCCCTTTTGCCGCCTGCCCGCCCTGCCCAGGAACCACCCGTGACACTAGGCTGGGACTACCCGCTGCCTCGCCGCCGACAGCGCGCCGGAGCAGATCCATACACACACAGATTGGTTGGGGTTTTGAAACTCGAACTGAGAGGGATCACGAAGCGATTCGGGTCCTTGGTAGCCAATGACCACATCGATTTGGTCGTCGAACCGGGGCAGGTGCACTGCCTCCTGGGAGAGAACGGCGCAGGGAAATCCACCCTGATGAACGTGCTCTACGGCCTGTACAATCCGACCGACGGTGAAATCCTGGTCGATGGCAAGCCCGTTGCTTTCAAGGACCCCGGCGAGGCGATGGCGGCCGGCATCGGGATGGTCCACCAGCACTTCATGCTCATCCCGGTCTTCAGCGTGGCCGAGAATGTGGCGCTGGGCAATGAGACCACCAAAGCCGCCGGCCTCCTCAACCTGGAAGCCACGCGCGAGAAGATCCGCCGCATCTCGGACCAGTACGGATTCGACGTAGACCCCGATGCCATGGTGGAGGACCTGCCCGTCGGCGTCCAGCAGCGGGTCGAGATCATCAAGGCACTCGTTCGTGATGCCGAGGTGCTCATCCTCGATGAACCCACCGCCGTGTTGACGCCGCAGGAGACCGACGAACTCCTGGACATCATCCGGCAGCTGAAACGGGACGGTAAGTCGATCGTCTTCATCTCCCACAAACTGCGGGAAGTCAAAGCCATCTCGGACACCATCACGGTCATCCGCCGCGGCAAGGTGGTGGGGCAGGCGGATCCCACAGCTTCCCCCACCGAGCTGGCGTCCGCCATGGTGGGCCGCACGGTGAGCCTGACACTCGAGAAGGCACCGGCCAAGACCGGTGAGGTGACCTTCAAGGTCCGCAACCTGACCGTGACGGACCACAACGGCCAGCACGTGGTCGATGACCTGTCGTTCGACATCGCCAAGGGCGAAGTCCTCGCCATCGCGGGAGTGCAAGGCAACGGCCAGACGGAGCTGACCGAGGCGATCCTTGGCGTGCAGCCGCACGTGGCCGGGTCCATCACGCTCGACGGCGAGGAACTGCTGGGCAAGAGCGTCAAGCATGTCCTCGGTGCGGGCGTGGGCTTCGTCCCCGAGGACCGCACCCTTGACGGCCTGGTGGGCACGTTCACCATCTCCGAGAACATGATCCTGGACCTCTACGACAAGGCGCCCTTCGCCCGTGGCGTGGGGATGAAACCGGGGGTGATCGCAGAGAACGCGGCCAGGAAGGTCGAGGAATTCGACGTCCGCACGCCCTCCGTGTCCGCCGCGGTGGGCACCCTCTCCGGCGGCAACCAGCAGAAGGTGGTCCTGGCCCGGGAGCTCTCCCGTCCGCTCCGGCTGTTCATCGCTTCGCAGCCCACACGCGGGCTTGACGTCGGCTCGATCGAGTTCGTCCACAAGCGCGTCATCGCCGAACGTGACCACGGAACGCCGGTCATGATCGTGTCCACGGAACTTGACGAAGTCCTGCAGCTGGCAGACCGGATCGCGGTGCTCTACCGCGGCCGGCTGGTGGGGATCGTACCCGCCACCACGTCCCGCGATGTGCTGGGGCTGATGATGGCCGGTGTCCCGGCCGCGGAAGCCGAAGCCAGCGCCTCCGCGCATGCCTCCGGCGCCACGACAACAGCGACGGTATCGGAGCCTGCCGGCCACGAAGGAGAATCCCATGTCTGAAAAGACAACCCCGGAACCGCAGGCCACAGGCCACACCAGCGCCCCTGAGCCCCCCGGGACCCAGGAGCCCGGCGGCACCACCTCCGAGGCTGTCGCCGCCGACGTCGTCCTGGACACCGCCGGCGGCCAGATGCCGCCGTCCGCCGTTCCGGCAGCCACCCAGCGGCGCGGCCGGGACCATGACCGGGACGGCAGTGGATCCGTCCTGCACCAGATCTTCACAGGCAACGCCATGGTCTCCTTCCTCTCCGTGCTGCTGGCCATCGTGCTCGGCGGCATCCTGATGGCAGTGACCAATCCGAAGGTCGCCGTCACCGCCGGCTACTTCTTCGCCCAGCCCGGAGACCTCCTGACCGAGGTCATCCGTCCCTACACCGCCCTGGTGCAGGGATCCATCTTCAACTGGGCCGGCGCCGACCTCGCCGCCCAGCTGTACCCGATCACCGAGACCCTCACTGTCGCAACCCCGCTGATCTGCGCCGGGCTCGGCGTCGCGCTGGCGTTCCGCGCCGGCCTGTTCAACATCGGTGCCCAAGGGCAGATCATCTTCGGCGCGCTCTTCGGCGCCTACGTCGGCTTCGCCTGGCACCTGCCCATCGGCCTGCACCTGCTGGTCGTCATCCTGGCCGGCCTGGTCGGCGGCGCGGTCTGGGGCGGCGTCGTAGGCCTGCTGAAGGCTCGGACCGGCGCACACGAGGTGATCGTGACCATCATGCTGAACTACATCGCCAACTTCCTGCTGCTGTTCCTGCTCACCACTCCGGCCTTCCAGCGCAAGGGTTCCACCAACCCGATCTCCCCTTTCCTTGACTCCACGGCATTGTTCCCCGAACTGCTCGGACCGCAATTCCGCCTGCACGCCGGCTTCCTGGTCGCGATCGCCGCCACCGCCTTCGTCTGGTGGCTGCTGAACCGCTCCACGATCGGTTTTGAATTCCGCGCCGTTGGAGCGAACCCCAGCGCTGCCCGCACCGCCGGCATCAACGTCGCCCGCAGCACCATCCTGGTGATGGCGATCGCCGGTGCCCTGGCGGGCCTGGCCGGCGTTGCCCAGGTGTCCGGCACGGAAAAGTACCTCTCCGGCGGTGTGGCCGCCTCCATCGGTTTTGATGCCATCACGGTCGCACTGCTGGGACGCTCCACGCCGTGGGGAACCTTCTTCGCGGGCCTGTTGTTCGGCGCCTTCCGCGCCGGTGGAGTGGCCATGCAGGCCCAGACACAGACGCCCATCGACATCGTGCTCGTCATCCAGTCCCTGATCGTGCTGTTCATCGCAGCACCGCCGCTGGTCCGTGCGATATTCGGACTCAACCCCCGTAAGAAGAAGACCACCACAAGTGGGACCGCAGGTTCGCGTACCGGCGGCGTCAAGAGCGGAGCGGCAGCATGAGCGCCACCACACAATCTCCGGCCGGCAAACAGCCCGGCACCGGGAAGGGAACCGGCAAGACATCCGGAGCCAGCCGCGCCGGAGGCCACGCAGGCACAACCGAACTGGTGAGCTGGAAGGCCGGCGTTGGCCTGGGCCTGCTCGCCATCCTGGGCACCGTGCTGTTCGGGTTCCTCGCCAACTCAAAATCTGCAGGTTTCCGGATCGCCGAAGCCCGCGACCCGAACGCTTCCTCCACCGCAGCGTGGATCACCCTCGCCGTGGCGCTGGCTGCCGCCGCCTATGTCGGCTACCGCTGGATCAGCCAGCGGCGGGAGGGCGGGGGAGTGGACCGCTGGATTCCAGCCACCACCATCGCCGCCGTCGCCGTCCTGGGCCTGGCCGCCCTGGGCGTCGCCAGGGTGGAAAAAATTACTGTGCCTTCGATGGCGCTGGGCTGGAGCTGTGCGGTCCTGCTGCTCGCACTGGCCGGGTACGCCTGTTTCCTGACCGTGCAGCGGCGGCGCACCCCCGGATGGCTGGGCGGCATCTTCGCGGTGGTCTTCCTGGTCGGATTCATGATCTGGATCGTCGCCGGCGGCCGTGACCCCGAACCCTCCATTTCCCTCGGCGGCCTCATGGCCGGCGCCGTGACCCTGGCAGTACCCCTGGTGTTCGGCTCACTGTCCGGCGTGCTGTGCGAACGGGCCGGGGTGGTCAACATCGCCATCGAAGGCCAGCTCCTGCTCGGTGCGTTCTCCGCCGCCGTCGTTGCCACCGTGACCGGGAATGTCTATGTGGGGCTCATCTCGGCGGCAGTCGCCGGTGCGCTGGTATCCCTCGTCCTGGCCGTGGTGAGCATCAAGTACCTCGTCAACCAGATCATCGTCGGCGTGGTCCTCAACGTCCTGATCAGCGGGCTCACCAGCTTCCTGTTCTCCACCCTGCTCACGGCGGACCCGGAACACCTCAACAAGCCCGGCCGGCTGCAGGCAGTGGATATTCCGTTCCTCGCCGACATCCCGATTGTCGGACCCATCCTGTTTCGCCAGTCCCTGGTGGGCTACCTCATGTACGTGGCCGTCATCGTCGTCTACGTCGGGCTGTTCCACACCAAGTGGGGCCTGCGCGTGCGTGCCGTCGGCGAACACCCGCAAGCGGCGGACACCGTGGGCATCAACGTCAACCGCACCCGCTTCATCAACGTCCTCATGGGCGGCGCGATCGCCGGAATCGGTGGTTCCTTTTTCACCCTGGTGTCGGTGGATGCGTTCAGCAAGGACATGTCCGGCGGCCGCGGCTACATCGCCCTCGCGGCCATGATCTTCGGCCGCTGGAACCCAATCGGGGCGTTCCTGGCCGCGCTGCTGTTCGGCTTCGCCGACAACCTGCAGAGCATCATCACCATCATCGGCTCGCCGGTGCCCAGCCAGTTCATGGCGATGCTGCCCTACGCCCTGACCGTGATCGCCGTCGCCGGGCTGGTGGGACGGTCCCGGCCGCCCGCGGCCGACGGCATACCGTACGTCAAAGGGTGACGGCCATGGATAAGGCAGCCGCCGCTCAGGGACAGAGCGTGGACTGGGAAGTGCTGGAGTCCGCCGCCGTCGCCGCCATGAAGAACGCCTACGCGCCGTATTCCAAATTCGCAGTGGGGGCTGCCGCCCTCACCACGGACGGCCGGATCGTCAGCGGCTGCAATGTGGAGAACGCCAGCTACGGGCTCACCCTGTGCGCCGAATGCGCCCTGGTAGGCAACCTGCACATGACCGGCGGCGGCCTGCTGCGCGCCTTCTACTGCGTCGACGCGGACGGTACGGTCCTGATGCCGTGCGGCCGCTGCCGGCAGCTGCTCTACGAATTCCGCGCCCCGGACATGGAACTCATGACCACCCAAGGCATCAGGACGATGGACCAGGTGCTGCCCGACGCATTTGGCCCCCAACATCTGGAGGAGACCCGGTGACCCAAACCACCAGCAACACCGAGGCGTTCGATGCCGTGGACATCATCCGCATCAAGCGTGACAAAGGCATCCTGAGCCCCGAACAGATCGACTGGACCATCGACGCCTACACGCGTGGAGCCATTGCCGACGAACAGATGGCGGCCCTGAACATGGCCATCCTGCTCAACGGCATGGACCGGGCGGAAATTGCCCGCTGGACCGCCGCGATGATCGCGTCCGGGGAGCGAATGGATTTCTCCAGCCTCAGGCGTCCCGACGGCGGCCTGAAGTACACCACGGACAAGCACTCCACCGGCGGGGTGGGGGACAAGATCACGTTGCCGCTGGCCCCCCTTGTGGCCGTTTTCGGCGTCGCCGTCCCGCAGCTTTCCGGCCGCGGCCTGGGCCACACGGGCGGCACCCTGGACAAGCTCGAGTCGATTCCCGGGTGGCGCGCAAGCCTGACCAACGACGAGATCCTGGCCCAGCTCCAGGACGTCGGGGCGGTGATCTGTGCCGCCGGTGCAGGCCTGGCACCCGCGGACAAGAAGCTCTACGCGCTCCGTGACGTGACCGGCACCGTGGAAGCCATCCCGCTCATCGCCTCGTCCATCATGAGCAAGAAGATCGCCGAGGGCACCGGCTCGCTGGTCCTTGACGTCAAGGTGGGCAGCGGCGCGTTCATGAAGGATGAGTCCCGGGCCCGGGAGCTGGCCGAGACCATGGTGGCCCTGGGCAAGGACGCCGGCGTCAACACGGTGGCCCTGCTGACCAACATGGACACGCCACTGGGACTCACTGCCGGCAACGCCATCGAAGTTGAGGAATCCGTGGAGGTACTTGCCGGCGGCGGCCCGGAAGACGTGGTGGAGTTGACCGTCCGGCTCGCCGAAGAGATGCTCGCCGCTGCGGGAGTGCACGACGCCGACCCCGCCGCCGCGCTCAAGGACGGCCGCGCCATGGACGTTTGGAACCGGATGATCTCCGCCCAGGGAGGCGATCCGCAGGCCGCCCTGCCCGTGGCCAGGGAATCCGACGTGCTCTACTCGCCCGCGGACGGAGTACTGGTGGAACTCGACGCCCTGGCTGTCGGTGTGGCCGCCTGGCGGCTGGGGGCCGGCCGTGCCCGCAAGGAGGATGCCGTCCAGGCCGGGGCCGGGGTGCGGATGCACGCCAAACCGGGCGCCACCGTACGGGCGGGGGAGCCTCTGATGACACTGCTAACCGACACGCCGGACCGGTTCGCCAGGGCCCGGGAAGCACTCGAACACGCGGTGGTCATCGCACCGGAGGGTTCGCGGCCTGCCCAGCAGCTGATTATCGACCGCATAGCATAGGGACCAATGCAGGCCATCAACGACTTCATCCTCGCCGCAGCCGGACAGCCCTGGGTGCTGGTCCTGGTGCTGGCGTGCTGCATCATTGACGGCTTCTTCCCGCCCGTCCCCAGCGAATCCGTGGTGGTGGGCCTCGCCGCCGTCGCCGCCACCGCGGATGTTCCCAATCCCCTGTTCCTAGCGGGGGTGGCTGCCGCGGGCGCCTTCGTTGGCGACAACATTGCCTACCTTCTGGGCCGCCGGGTGGGTACCACCCGCTGGGCCTGGATGCGCGGACCGCGCATGCAGACCGCCTTCCGCTGGGCGGGCCGGGAACTGCGCAAGCGGCCGGCGTCGCTGATCCTGGTGGCCCGGTTCGTTCCGATCGGCCGGGTGGCGGTCAACCTGACGGCCGGTGTTACCCACTATCCGCACCTGCGGTTCGTTGGCCTGACGATCCTCTCGGCCACCCTGTGGGCCGGATACTCCGTGACGATCGGACTGTTTTTCGGCCAATGGTTCGAGGACAACCACGTCCTGGGCGCTGCGATCGCCATCGTTTGTGCGGTCGCCCTGGGCATCCTGATGGACCTGGTGATCAACAAATTGCGGGGTAAACCCAACGTGGTGGAACGGATCCGGGAACCCGGGACCTGAGCCCCGCGTTTAACGGAAAATTCCGGGCACCGGGGCGTAGCGGACTGCGTCCCCCGCATGGGACACTTAGGAACGATTTCCGCTTTGGCTGCGGCGCTTTGGCTGTGCCATTTTTTTACAGGAGCAACACCGCGTGGAGTTTATTAATGAGGCCGTGCTCCATGCAGCGGGCCAGTGGTGGATTTACCCCGTGCTGCTGGTGTTCTTCTTCGTGGACGGCTTCGCCATGGTGGTCCCCAGTGAGACTCTCATCGTGGCACTGGCGGCATTCTCGCGGCACAGCGGCGAACCCAATCTCTGGATCCTTGGCCTGACGGCCCTGATTGGTGCCATTTGCGGCGACAACATGGCTTATATGCTCGGCCGGAAAATCGGACTGGACCGGTGGGGGTGGATGCGCCGGCCCAAGGTTCGGAAAGTCTTCGCCTGGGCCCGCTACGAGCTGGAGAAGCGTGGCGCGGTGCTGATCTTCACCGCCCGTTACATCCCCTGGGGACGGGTGGCCGTCAACTACGTGGCCGGCAGCACCGGGTTCTCGCACCGCAGGTTCTTCGTCTTCGACGCCTTTGCCTGCGTGACGTGGGTGGGCTACTCCCTGGGCATCGGGGTCCTGGCCAGTTCGTTCCCCTGGCTGCACCACAACCCCCTCCTGAGCGCCGGCATCGCGGTCGTGTTCGCGATTGTCCTGGGCGTCGTCATTGACCATGCCCTGCGCTGGTGGCACAAACGGCTGGGCCGCCACGATGAACCCGAGGCAGACGCCGAAGCCGGCGGATGGACCGAAAACGCTTCCGGCCAGGATGGACGGCCCGGCACCCGGCCCCTCACGGTGCCCTCGGCGGATGCGGGTCCCGCCGCCAAGTAGCGGCTGGCTTTGAACCCCGCCCCACCCTAAGGTGGGAACGTGACTGAGCCCATTCTTGACGCCGCCCCCGCCATCGATTTCGACCTGAAGAGCCTGCCCAAGGTTTCCCTTCACGACCATCTGGACGGGGGACTCCGTCCGGCCACCATCATCGAACTGGCGGAAGCCGTTGGGCACACGCTTCCCTCGACGGACCCGGTTGCCCTGGGCGAGTGGTTCCGCGAATCCGCAGACTCCGGCTCCCTGGTCCGCTACCTGGAAACCTTCGACCACACCGTGGCCGTGATGCAGACTTATGATGGCCTGTTCCGCGTGGCAAAGGAATTCGTTGAAGACCTGGCAGATGACGGCGTGGTGTACGGCGAGGTCCGCTGGGCGCCGGAGCAGCACCTGCAGAAGGGGCTTAGCCTGGATGAGGCCGTGGAAGCGGTCCAGGATGGGCTGGAGGCAGGCGTGGAGGCCGTCTCAGAGACCGGCCGGGAGATCCAGGTGGGCCAGCTGATCACCGCCATGCGCCACGCCGACCGCGGCCAGGAGATTGCCGAACTCGCCGTGCGACACCGCAACCAAGGCGCAGTCGGTTTTGACATCGCAGGCGCGGAAGACGGCTTCCTGCCCAGCCGGTTCAAGGACGCGTTCACTTACCTGGCCCAGCACAACTTCCCCGCCACGGTGCACGCCGGCGAGGCCGCCGGGCTGGAAAGCATCCAGTCCGCGCTGGTTGACGGCCGGGCCCTCCGCCTGGGACACGGCGTCCGGATCGCCGAGGACATCATGGTGGAATTCGACGATGACGACGAGGCCGGAGACACCGTCGGCCTGGTCACCCTGGGCGATCTCTCCAGCTGGGTCCGCGACCGCGGCATCGCCCTGGAAATCTGCCCGTCCTCCAACCTCCAGACCGGAGCGATCGCCGGATTTGGCGAGGGCATCGAAAGCCACCCGCTGGACATGCTGTACCAGCTGGGCTTCAACGTCACCATCAACACCGACAACCGCCTGATGAGCGGCGTCACCCTGACCGATGAGTTCAACCTGCTGGTGGAGACGTTCGACTACGACCTCGACGACCTCCTGGAGCTCACCCTCAACGCCGCCGAGGCATCCTTCCTGCCCCTGGAGGAAAAGGAAGCGCTGGTGGAGTACATCAACGACGCCTACGCCAACCTTGGCTGACCAGCAACCCGCGGCCGGCAGCTCTGCCACGGCCGAGCTGCTGGACAAGATGGCGCAGCTGCGCGAGCACTGTCCCTGGATGGGGGCCCTGACGCACGCCTCGCTGGTGGAGTACCTCCTGGAGGAGGCCTATGAGGTGGCCGAGACCATCGAGGAGGGCCACCCCGACGCCGAACTCCAGGGCGAGCTGGGTGACGTCCTGCTCCAGGTCGTGCTGCACGCCCGGCTTGCCGAGGAGCGCGGCGCGTTCACGTTCGACGACGTTGCGCGCGGCCTGGGTGCCAAAATGATCCGCCGCAACCCGCACGTCTTCCGGCCCGACGGTTCCCTGCAGGACAGCTTCCCTGCCACGGTGGCGGAGATCGAGCAGACGTGGGACGCCGTCAAACGGGCCGAACGCCCGGAACGGCGCCATGCCTTCGAGGGCATCCCCGCCACCCTTCCGGCGCTGGCCAAGGCGCAAAAATCGCTGGACCGCGCCGCCCGTGCAGGCCTGGGGCTTCCCGGCGGGGTCCCCGTCCCCGAAAGCGAGGACGAACTCGGAACGCTGCTGCTCGCCGTCGTGCGTTCCGCCCGGGACCGCGGCATGGACGCCGAGCGTGCCCTGCGTGCCGCCGTCCGCCGCTACCAAGGCGACCAAGCTCCATCATGACGTCCGCGCTTTGACCGGTTTGAGTAACCCGGAGCACTCTCGACTACGCTAGTCCCTGACGAGTACGTCGAGTTTTCTGCCTGATTCCCCCCGTTAATCGCCCATAAGGAGCAAATTCATGGCGCTTATCGATGCCATCCACGCCCGCGAGATCCTTGATTCCCGCGGCAACCCCACCGTTGAAGTTGAAGTCCTGCTGTCGGACGGCCAGATCGGCCGCGCCGCAGTTCCCTCCGGTGCTTCCACCGGTGAGCACGAGGCCGTCGAACTGCGCGACGGCGACAAGGGCCGCTACCTCGGCAAGGGCGTGCAGAAGGCCGTCGACGCCGTGATCGACCAGATCGCCCCCGCCCTGACCGGCTTTGACGCCACCGACCAGCGCAGCATCGACCAGGCCATGCTGGACCTGGACGGCACCCCCAACAAGGGCAAGCTCGGCGCCAACGCCATCCTGGGCGTCTCCCTGGCGGTCGCCAACGCAGCCGCGGCCTCCGCCGACCTGCCCCTCTACAAGTACCTGGGCGGCCCGAACGCGCACGTCCTGCCCGTCCCGCTGATGAACATCCTCAACGGTGGCTCGCACGCCGACTCCGACGTCGACATCCAGGAATTCATGATCGCCCCCATCGGCGCCGAGACCTTCTCCGAAGGCCTGCGCTGGGGCGTCGAGGTCTACCACAACCTCAAGTCCGTCCTGAAGGAAAAGGGCCTGTCCACCGGCCTGGGCGACGAGGGCGGCTTCGCCCCGAACCTGCCGTCCAACCGCGCTGCCCTGGACCTGATCCAGGAAGCCATCAAGAACGCCGGCTACACCCCGGGCAAGGACATCGCCCTGGCCCTGGACGTCGCATCCTCGGAGTTCTTCAAGGACGGCGCCTACCAGTTCGAAGGCAAGTCCCTGTCCGCCGGCGAGATGAGCGCCTACTACGCCGAACTCGTGGCCGACTACCCGCTGGTTTCCATCGAGGACCCGCTGGACGAGAACGACTGGGAAGGCTGGAAGACCCTCACCGACGCCATCGGCGACAAGGTCCAGCTGGTGGGCGACGACCTCTTCGTCACCAACCCCTCTATCCTGCAGCGCGGCATCGACACCAAGACGGCCAACTCCGTGCTGGTCAAGGTCAACCAGATCGGCTCCCTGACCGAAACCCTGGACGCCGTCAGCCTGGCCCAGCGCGCCGGTTACACCACCATCACCTCGCACCGCTCCGGCGAAACCGAGGACACCACCATCGCCGACATCGCGGTGGCCACCAACGCCGGCCAGATCAAGACCGGCGCACCTGCCCGTTCCGAGCGCGTTGCCAAGTACAACCAGCTGCTGCGCATCGAAGAGGAACTCGACGACGCCGCACGTTACGCCGGACGCAGCGCGTTCCCGCGTTTCAAGGGCTAGTAACCGGCTAAACCCATCGGCGGTGGCTATGGTTGGAAGACCATAGCCACCGCCGTTGTTTTCCGCAGCAATGGTCCAGGCAGTGTTTGTCCAGCACAGATAGTGGCGGCCCAGGGAGGCTGCGTTTCAGGAGTGTCATGGCTACCCGCCGCCCCAAAGTTCCCAAGGTCGCCCCCGCCCGTCCGGCAAAGGACACGGCCGACGACGGTACCTCCGGCGGGGCCGAGGTCATCCGGGCGGATTTCCGCCCGGGCAACGGCGCTGCCGCGGCTGACGCGTCTTCCGGGCAGGACAACCGCGGCCGCGGAACTGCGGGCCGGCCGGGCGGAAAGGCGGGAGGGGCAACCACCCCCAAGCCGTCCGCAGGACGCAAGGGCAGCAGTTCCGTTGACGGCACCAACGGCCGGGCCAGTGACGAGGACCAGCACCCCGTCCCCGCCAAGGCCTTCTCCGGCCGCATGCTCGCCCTGGCCGTCGTGATGGTGGCCATCACCATTATGCTGGCGCCTACCGTGAAGATCTTTTTCGACAAGAAGGCCGAAATTGACGCGCTGAATGCCGATATCGCCGCCCGTCAGGCCGAAGGTGACGCCCTCCGGCAACAGGTTTCGCGGTGGCAGGACCCTAACTACGTCAAGCAGCAGGCCCGCGACCGCATTAACATGGTTATGCCGGGCGAAACCGGCTACTGGGTTTTTGGCAGCGATGAGCCGGCCGGAGAAAGCAGTAGCCCCGCCAGCGCAACAGCACAAGACCCCGCCGATCTGCCGTGGGTGGATTCCCTGTGGGAGTCCATCAGACGCGCGGCCACAGACTGAACCGCACAGGAAGGACGGCCCGCGACAATGGAACACAGCACGGCAGCCGCCCGGGACGAATCCCGCCAACCGACAGAACACGACCTTGACGTACTGAGCAGGCAGCTGGGACGTCCCGTCCGCGACGTCGTGGAAATTCCGGCGCGGTGCGTTTGCGGCAACCCGCTCGTGGCAGCGACCGCCCCCCGCCTCAGCAACGGAACCCCGTTCCCCACCACCTTCTACCTGACGCACCCGGTGATCACCTCAGCGGTTTCCCGGCTGGAAGCCGCAGGCGTCATGAATGAAATGAACGACCAACTCGCCGGGGATCCCGGGCTCGCGGACGCCTACCGCTCGGCGCATGAAGAATACCTCGCCGCCCGGAACGCGATCGGAGAACGTTCAGGCATCGGCCCGGTGCCTGAAATCGATGGCGTCTCCGCCGGGGGAATGCCCGTACGCGTCAAGTGCCTGCACGTCCTGGTGGGCCACTCCCTGGCGTCCGGCCCCGGCGTCAACCCGCTCGGTGACCAGGCCATTGGAATGATCAGCGAGTGGTGGACGACGGACAAGTGCTACTGCGACGGCGCCTGGGACACCACCGGCGAGGCGCCTTCGCGGGACCTCAGCCGCCATGGTCCCCAAGGCCTGCCGGACATCGTTGGCCGCCCCGCGCCCGTGCGGAAGACTGCCCGCATCGCCGGGGTGGCGGAGTGACGCGCGTCGCCGCAATCGACTGCGGCACCAACTCCATCCGGCTCCTGATCGCCGACATTGACCGCAGCAACGGCAACACGGCCCTGACCGATGTCGTTCGGGAAATGCGCGTGGTCCGGCTGGGCCAGGGAGTGGATGCCACCGGCGAACTGGCTCCGGAGGCCCTTGAACGCACCTTCGCCGCAACGGCTGACTATGCCCGCCTGATCCGTGAGCACGGTGCGGAACGGACCCGGTTCGTCGCTACCTCAGCAAGCCGGGACGCACGCAACAGGGACGTCTTCGTGGACGGCATCCGGGACCTCCTGGGAGTCGAACCCGAGGTCATTTCCGGCGACGAGGAAGCAGCCTTGTCCTTCGCCGGCGCCAGCAGCGTGCTGCCCATCCTCGACGGCCATGAAGTACTCGTGGTGGACCTCGGCGGCGGAAGCACCGAATTTGTCCTCGGCACCGCCTCGGGGGTCACAGCAGCCAAATCCGTGGATATCGGCTGCGTTCGCCTCACTGAGCGGCACCTGCGTGACGATCCGCCCACGGCCGAACAAGTCGCGGCCGCCGAGGCCGACGTTGACGCCGCCATAGCCCGCGCCGGACGCGACGTGCCGCTGGAACGTGCCACCGCCGTCGTCGGTGTGGCCGGATCCGTCACCACCATCACCGCGCACGCCCTCCGCCTGCCCGAATACTCCCCGGACGCCATCCACGGCGCCCAGCTTCCTATTGAGGACGTCAGGGCCGCTGCCGGCGACCTGCTGGCGATGACCCGGGCCCGCCGGGCGGCCCTGCCGTACATGCACCCGGGGCGGGTGGATGTCATTGGCGCCGGGGGACTGGTGTGGCGCCGCATCCTGGAACGGATGGGCACGCTGACCGGCGGCAGGGTCACCGCCGCCACCGCGAGCGAGCACGACATCCTTGACGGCATCGCCCTGAGCATCGGGTAGTCCCATGCAATCCACCCCAGCTCCGACGCCGCCGGCGCGCCGGGCCGCCGCGGCCCTCACGGCTGTCCTGCTGGCCGCCTGCTGCCTGTGCGCCGGCCTTTTTACCGCCCCCGCCGCCAAGGCCGACGATTGGCGCGATAAAGAGTACTGGCTGGCAGATTCCGGCATCACCAAGGCCTGGGAGGTGTCCAAGGGCGCCGGCGTCAAGATTGCCGTCATCGACAGCGGCATTGACGCCCAGCACCCGGACCTCAAGGGTGCCGTCACCGGCGGCTATGACGCGTCCGGCTCGGGCCAGCCGGACGGCCAGAAGAGCGTCGGCTCCAAGCCTGAACACGGCACGCTGGTGGCCACCATGCTGGCGGGCCGCGGCCACCAGCCGGCCAGTGCCTCACCCAGCCCCAGCCCCGGGCCTGCGGGCACGCCGCCTGACGGCGTCATGGGCGTGGCGCCGGAAGCGCAGCTCCTTTCCGTTTCCACGTGGCTGGGTTCACCGAACCCCTCAGGCAAAAGTGACCAGGACCAGATTCCCGAAGCCGTCCGTTGGGCAGTGGATAACGGCGCCAAGGTAATCAACATTTCGCTCGGCAGCACAACACCCCAGTGGCCGCAAAGCTGGGACGCTGCGTTCCTTTACGCCGAACAAAAGGATGTGGTCATCGTGGCCGCAGCCGGCAACCGGGTGGGCGGCAACACGCAGGTGGGCGCCCCCGCAACCATCCCGGGCGTCCTCACAGTCGCCGGCCTGGACCGCAAGAACACAGCCAGCGTGGATGCGTCGTCCCAGGGGATCAGCATTGGTGTGGCCGCCCCTGCGGAGAACCTGGTAGGCGGACTCCCCGGCGGGAGCTACGCCGACTGGGCCGGAACCTCCGGCTCCACTCCGATCGTTTCCGGGGTGGCTGCACTGATTCGCTCCAAGTGGCCGGACATGAGTGCCGAGCAGGTCATCAACAGGATTGTCTCGACGGCGAAGGATGCCGGCGCGCCCGGCAAGGACCCGCTGTACGGCTACGGGATCCTCAACGCCGAGGCCGCGCTCAAGGCCGACGTCCCGGAAACCACGGTTAACCCGCTGGGTACCATCGCCGAATGGATCCGGGTCCACCGGCGCGGCAACGCAGCCCCGGCAACCCAGGTTCCTTCCGCCGCCCCGGTGCCCAGCGCGGCACCCACCCTGCCGGAGGCAACCGTCCCCGCTGCCAAGGCGCCGTCCCAGCGCGACAGTGCCATCGGCGCCGCCGTCGTCATCGGTTTCGCCGTCCTTTTCGTGGCGATCATCGCGGCGGCCGCGTTCCAGCTGAGGAGGGCTTCGCGCAACCCGGCCCTGGCCCGGGAAGACCCGGATACCGGAGTGGTGCAACAGGTCAATTTGCCTCGGGAATCACACGTTACGGACCAGCGACCTAGTTAGTGAAGATTTTCACAAACTACGCTATCCTTAAACTATGGCAACCACCCCACAGCTCCAGGATCGTCCCAGGGTACTCGTCGTCGGCGGCGGGTACGTCGGCCTGTACGTAGCACTGAAACTGCAGAAGAAGATCGCGAATGCCGGTGGCATCGTCACCGTCGTTGATCCCCTGCCCTACATGACTTACCAGCCCTTCCTCCCGGAAGTGGCCGGCGGCAACATCGAAGCCCGCCACGCGGTGGTGTCCCACCGCCAGCACCTCAAGCAGACGGAACTGATCCAGGGGCGCGTCACCTCGATCGACCACGTCAACCGCACAGCTGTGGTGGCACCTGCCGACGGCGGCGAGAACTTTGAGGTTCCCTACTTCGACGTCGTCCTCGCAGCCGGCGCCATCACCCGCACGTTCCCCATCAAGGGCCTGGCGGACAAGGGCATCGGCCTGAAGACCATCGAAGAAGCGGTTGCCCTGCGCAACAAGCTGCTGGAGCGCATCGAGGTTGCCTCCACCATGACGGACCCCGCTGCACGCGCCAAGGCCCTCACGTTTGTGGTGGTCGGCGGCGGCTTCGCCGGGATCGAATGCATCACCGAGATGGAAGACCTCGCCCGCGCCGCCGTGCGCAACAACCCGCGCGTCAAGCAGGAGGAAGTCCGCTTCGTCCTGGTTGAAGCCATGGGCCGCATCATGCCCGAGGTCACCGCCAAGCAGGCCGACTGGGTAGTCGAGCACCTCCGCAGCCGCGGCATCGAGGTCCTGCTGAACACGTCCCTGGACAGCGCCGAGGGCAGCCTGAAGCTCATCAACCTGCCGGACAAGACCCCCGCGCAGGAATTCGAAGCCGACACCCTGGTGTGGACTGCAGGCGTGCAGGCCAACCCCATGGTCCGTTCCACCGACTTCCCGCTCGAGCCGCGCGGCCGCGTCCGCGTCCTGCCGGACCTGCGCATCGCCGGCGACGAAGGCATCGTGGAGAACGCCTGGGCGGCCGGCGACATCGCCGCTGTTCCGGACCTTACCGGCAAGGGCCTCCCGGACGGCACCTGCGTCCCGAATGCCCAGCACGCCCTCCGCCAGGCCAAGCGCCTCGCGAAGAACCTCTGGGCGTCACGTTGGGAAAAGCCGCTGGGGGACTACAAGCACAAGAACCTTGGTGCTGTGGCCGGCTTCGGCGAATGGAAGGGTGTTGCCAACATCAACCTCCTGGGCCGGATCGGCCTCAAGGGCGGGCTCGCCTGGCTGGCACACCGCGGCTACCACGGTATGGCCATGCCCACTGTCGAGCGCAAGTTCCGCGTCATCCTGAACTGGATCATCAGCTTCTTCGCCGGCCGCGACACTACGCAGCTGCTGGACCTGGACAACCCCCGCGGCGCCTTCGTCGCGGCGGCCACCCCGGCTCCCAAGCCTGCGGCTGCGCCCGCCGCCGTCCCGGCCGCCGGCTCCGGTTCATCAGCCACGCCCGCTCCCAAGGAAACGGTAGCCGCCAACGCCAAGTAGCGCGCCCATCCGCTTCACCGCGTCCGACGGCGGCCTTCCCCTTCCCGGGGCCGGCCGCCGTCGGCGTTTCCCGGCAACGAGCCGTGGGCAGGTACCATTGACCCGGCGCCCCAGTAGCCCAATTGGCAGAGGCAACGGACTTAAAATCCGCGTGTTGTGGGTTCGAGTCCCACCTGGGGTACAACTGCCATGGACGGCAACTGATGCCTTCGCGCCTGAAAGCCGCCTGCGATGCAGGCGGCTTTCGCCATTTAATTCCGCATAGGCAACGACTGTTATAAGGCTGTGACCTCAGTCACTTAGATTCGTTGCCCTCCATGCACTAGCTTGAACCTAAATCAGGAATACCTGGTCCCATTTTCGGGCGCCGCAGCGTCCCATTGATCCGCACGCGCATCGCATGGCCCTGTTTCGGAAGGCAGACAAATGTACCGAAAGAAAGTCCTCACCTCGTTGGCAGCAGCAGCCACATTCAGCATGCTGCTGTCGGCCTGCGCCAACCAGGCGGGCCCCGGCACCACCGAAAGCTCCGGCTCCTCCAATAAAGTGAACATTCCCGCGATTTCGAAAGTGGATGTTCCCTCCGGTGCGGTCAAGCCTGCCGGCGACGGCAAGGCAACCTGCCCGGCCACCACCACGCTGGCCTACGCCGGCGCACAGACCGGTCCCAATGCCCAGCTGGGCGTTAACATCTTCAACGGCATCCAGCTCGCCATCGACCAGCACAACAAGGCCAACCCGGGCTGCCAGGTCCAGTTCAAGAAGTTCGATACCGAAGGCGACCCCAACAAGGCCACCGGCCCGGTGACCCAGCTGGTGAGCGAGTCCGACATCCTCGGCGTCATCGGCCTGCCGTTCTCCGGTGAGTCCAAGGCAACGGGCAACATCTTCGAGCAGAAGGGCCTGGTCCACATCACCCCGTCGGCCACCAACCCCACCCTGACCGAAAACGGCTGGACCACCTTCTTCCGCGGCCTCGGCAACGACGCCGTCCAGGGCCCGGCCGCCGCGAAGTTCCTCACCGGGAAGCTCGGCGCCAAGAAGGTCTACCTCGTCCAGGATGACTCCGACTACGGCATCGGCCTGGGAACCTCCACCTCCGCGGGCCTGGGCAGCGCCCTGGCCGGAACGGAGAAGGTAACCACGGGGCAGAAGGACTTCTCCGCAGTCATCTCCAAGATCATGAACGCCAAAGCCGACGCGGTGTTCTACGCCGGCTACTATGCCGAGGGCGCGCCGTTCGACCAGCAGCTGGTCGGGAAGGGCTTCACCGGAACGTTCGTAGCTCCTGACGGTGTCAAGGATGACCAGTTCATCAAGCAGGCCGGCGACGCGTCCAGCAACGCCTACTTCACCTGCCCCTGCCTCCCGGGTGAACTCATCCCGGACTTCGCCTCGGCTTACAAGGACGTCTCCAAGGGTGCAGAGCCCGGAACGTACTCCATCGAAGGCTACGACGCCGCAACGGTCCTCCTGTCCGGCATCGACGCAGGCAAGCAAAGCCGCGCAGACCTGCTGTCCTGGGTCAAGGCCTATGACAAGGACGGCTTCAGCAAGCACTACAAGTGGGACGCAAAGGGCGAACTCCAGGCCCCGACCGTCTACGGCTACAAGGTGGAAAACGGGAAGATCGTTCCGATCGGCCCCATCGGGGAGTAGCAACCCGGCGGGAAAAGGCTGTGGGGGCCAGCACTGCAGGCCCCCACAGCCTTTTCTTCGCTCGGCAACAACCCAGGACCAAGCTACGTCACTAGACACAAGTCCCACGGCCGGGCCCACAAGGCCGCGTGCAACTGGATCAGGATGTTCCCCATGCTTCCCTCTCTCGTCCCACTGCTCCCGACTGAAAATGACTGGATCACTTTCGACATACCGTCCCTCGCCCAGAACTTCTGGAGCGCCACCTTTGACGGCCTGACATTCGGTGCCATCTACGCACTCGTAGCGCTCGGCTACACCCTCGTTTACGGCGTGCTGAACCTGATCAACTTCGCCCACTCAGAAGTGTTCATCGTTGGCTGCTACGCCGTCTTCTTCACCCTGAGCAGCCTCGGCTTCGGTCCTTCGGTTCCCCGCCTGGACATCTGGGCCATCATCCTGAACCTGCTGCTGGCATTGGTCCTTGCCATGCTCGCCTCGGCAGTCACGGCCTTCCTGCTTGAGCGGATCGCCTATAAACCCCTCCGGCAACGAAACGCCCCGCGCCTGGTCTTCCTGATCACCGCCATCGGCGCTTCCTTCACCATCCAGTACCTCATCTACCTGTGGCGTGGTCCCAGCCCCGAACTTGCCCTGACTATGTTCCGGCCCACCCCCATCTTTGATGTCTTCGGCACCATCGTCGATTCCCAGCAATTGGTGATCATCATCGCGGCGGTCATCATGATGATCGGCATCGACCGGTTCATCAGTAAGTCCCGCACCGGCCGCGGCATCAGGGCAGTAGCCCAGGACCCGGACACTGCGACATTGATGGGCGTCAACAAAGAGCGCATCATTATTACCACCTTCATCATCGGGGGCCTGCTCGCAGGAGCCGCCGCATTGTTCTACGTCATGAAAATCCCTTCCGGTGTCCAGTACAGCGGCGGATTCGTCCTCGGCATCAAGGCCTTCGCGGCAGCCGTGCTCGGCGGCATCGGCAACGTCCGCGGCGCCCTGCTGGGTGGACTGCTGCTCGGCCTGATCGGCAACTACGGCCAGATCCTGCTCGGGAACTCGCAGTGGACCGACGTCGTGGCATTCGTGGTGCTGGTGCTGGTGCTGCTGCTGCGGCCCGAAGGCATCCTGGGAACCTCCCTTGGAAGGAGCAAAGCATGAGCATGACGGACGGACCCACGCCGCTGCAGACGGCGGCCGCCGCGCAGGCGGCAGAGGACCGCGAAGCCTCGTCGAAGGCCGCAGGCAAAAGCGATCTCCGCCAGCGCGGGAGACGCAAGTCCGGGTACTTCTCCGACCGGTGGCATGCACTGTCCCGCCAACAGCAGTGGGCCTTCCTGGTCATCGTCGTCGCGCTGGCCTACATGCTCCCGCTGCTCAACCCGCCCATCATCACCACGGAGCCGGGCAACAATTTCGCCCTGGCGTGCTTCGACATGGCACGCTTCGCCCTCATCGCGGTAGGCCTCAACGTCGTGGTGGGATACGCGGGCCTGCTGGACCTTGGGTATGTGGCCTTCTTCGCCGTCGGCTCCTACTGCGCGGCGATGCTGACCAGCCCGGACTCGCCCTTCCTGCACATCCCGTACCTGTGGACGATTCCGATCGCCATGGCGGTCACCATGTTCTTCGGCGTGGTGCTGGGTGTCCCAACCCTCCGCCTGCGGGGCGACTACCTGGCCATCGTGACGCTCGGGTTCGGTGAAATCGTCCGCATCCTGGCCACGATCATTCCCGCGATGAAGGGCCAGGTCGGTTTCCAGAACGTCGGCCATCCGCCGGGTACCGAAGCTGACGGAACGCCGATCTTTTCCAACTCGAACGGTGTGCCCTGGTACTGGCTGACGCTGACCATCATCATCATCGTCACCCTCCTGGTGGGCAACCTGGAGCGCAGCCGGGTTGGCCGCGCGTGGATCGCCATCCGCGAGGATGAGGACGCAGCGGAAATCATGGGCGTTCCCACCTTCAAGTACAAGGTGTGGGCGTTCGCCATCGGCGCCGCGATCGGCGGCCTTTCAGGCGCGCTCTTCGCCGGGCAGGTGGGGTTCGTCAACAACCAGAAGTTCGACGTCACCACCTCTATCCTCTTCCTGGCCGCCGTCGTGCTCGGCGGCGCAGGCAACAAGGTTGGTGCCATCCTGGGCGGGGCGCTGGTCAGTTACATCCCGTTGAGGTTCACGGCTATCGCCGAATACAAGTACCTGATTTTCGGGATCGCCCTGGTCCTGATCATGATCTTCCGCTCGCAGGGGCTGCTCCCGGCACGGCAGCGCCTGCTCGCCTACGGCCGGACAGCCATCAATAAGGTCACGGCCCGGGACAGCACGCAACCCAAAGACACCGACAACCCAACAGCGGGCCCCGGGACCCGCACGGCCGGAGAGAGGGGAGCAGAGGCATGAGTTCCGAGGAACGGCAGGCCGGCTCCAGCAGCGTTGAGGAGCAACCGGACAACGGCGGCCCGGCTGCTGTTGCACCCGAAATCGACATCGAAGCCCTGGCCGAAGCAGGGGTGGACCAGGAACTGGCCGAAAAAGTTGCACCGGACCGCGATATCGCCGTCGCGGTAGGCGACAACATCGTGGAGGTCCAGAACCTCACCATCAAGTTCGGCGGCCTCGTGGCGCTGGACAATATCAGCTTCAACATCAAGCGCGGCGAGATCCTGGGACTCATCGGTCCCAACGGGGCCGGGAAAACCACGTGCTTCAATGCCATGACCGGCGTCTACAAGCCCACCAGCGGGAAAGTGGTGTTGGAGGGACAGGTCCTGAACGGCATCAAGCAGCACAAGATCACCCGCCTGGGCCTGTCCCGCACGTTCCAGAACATCCGGCTCTTCGGCGAGATGACTGCGCTGGAGAATGTCGTGGTGGGCCTCGACGCGCGGCACCGTACCAGCGTCGGCGGGGCACTCTTGCGCCTGCCTACCCACATCAAGGAGGAAAAGTCCGCCATCGAGCGCGGCATGGCCCTGCTGGACTTCGTGGGCATCAGCAGCCACGCCCACGTCCTGTCCCGGCAGCTGCCCTACGGCTTCCAGCGCCGGCTGGAGATCGCCCGGGCACTGGCCACCGACCCGAAGGTGCTGTGCCTCGACGAGCCTGCAGCAGGCTTCAACCCGGCCGAGAAAGAGGAGCTGATGGCGCTCATCCGCACCATCAGGGATGAGGGCTACACCGTACTGCTGATCGAGCACGACATGAAGCTCGTGATGGGTGTGACAGACCGCATCGTGGTGCTGGAATTCGGGAAGAAGATCGCGGACGGACTGCCTCGCGAGATCCGCGAAGACCCGAGGGTCATTGCCGCCTACCTAGGAGAGCCCGAAGATGACGTTGCTTGAACTCGAGGACGTTTCCGTCCACTACGGCCGCATCCAGGCGCTGCGGAACATCTCCTTCACGGTGGACGAAGGCGAAGTGGTGGCCTTGATTGGCGCCAACGGTGCCGGCAAGACCACCACCATGCGTACCATCTCCGGCCTGTTGAACTGCTCCGAGGGGAAGATCAACTTTGCAGGCCAGGACATCACCAAGATGAAGGCGCACATCCGGGTGGTGCACGGGATTTCCCAAGCGCCCGAGGGCCGCGGGATCTTCCCGGGCATGACGGTCATGGAAAACCTTGACATGGGCACCTTCGGACGCAAGGACAGAAGCGGCGTATCAAAGGACCTGGACCGCGTCTTCGACCTGTTCCCGCGGCTGAAGGAGCGCGAGAAGCAGTTCGGCGGAACGATGTCAGGGGGCGAGCAACAGATGCTGGCCATTGGACGGGCCCTGATGTCCAACCCGAAGCTGCTGTTGCTGGACGAGCCGTCCATGGGCCTCGCACCGCAGTTCATCCGGCAGATCTTCAAGATCATCAAGGAAATCAACAACCAGGGCACCACGGTCCTGATGGTGGAGCAGAACGCCAACCAGGCCCTGGCCGGAGCGCACCGGGCCTTCGTCCTGGAGACCGGCGAGATCACGCACAGCGGCACCGGCAAGCAGTTGCTGGAGGATCCCTCCATCAAGGAGGCATACCTGGGCGTGGGATAGCGGCCCGGCGGGGCCCGGTCTTCCGGGCGGCAACGGTCACGGTTCGGTTGCAACCGGGCCCCGCGGGAACTTTCATCACTGCCGCCACGTGGGAATTGATAGCGTAACGAACAGCTCATCACCCACACCCACATGGAGGAATTCCGCAATGGCACTTGGCGGCAACCCGATCTTCAACGGAAAGAGTTTCCGTGGCGCCACCCAGGCGCAGCCTGTCCCGCAGGCTCCCTACGGCGCTCCGTACGGCCAGGCACCGTATGGGCAGCAGGCGTACGGCCAGCAGGGGTGGAGCACACAGTCCCAGGGCATGACGGACGAACAACTGCGGCAGATGTACAACCAGCCGTCGGCCGGGCCCGCGGACACCGGCCGGATGACGTTCGACGACGTCATCATGAAGACCGCCGCCTGCCTCGGCGCAGTGCTGGTGGGCGCAGCCATCACCCTCACCGTCGGGTTGCCGCTCGCGTCCATGCTGATGATCGTCGGCGCCCTCGGCGGCTTCGTGCTGGCCCTGGTCAACACCTTCAAGAAGCAGCCCTCACCGGCCCTGATCCTCGCCTACGCGGCCCTGGAGGGACTCTTCCTCGGCGGCCTCACCCGCATCCTGGACACCCAGTACCCGGGTGTCGGCCTGCAGGCAGTGATCGGCACGCTCTCGGTATTCGCCGTGACCCTGGTCCTCTTTAAGAGCGGCAAGGTTCGTGCCACACCCCGGGCCATGCGTTTCTTCATGATCGCCATCATCGGCTACGCCGTGTTCTCCCTGATCAACATGGTGCTGGTCTGGACCGGCGCCGTACAGACGCCCTTCGGCCTGCGCACCAGCGTTGAAATCTTCGGCATCCCGCTCGGCGTTTTCATCGGCCTGCTGGCCATCGGCCTTGCCGCGTTCTCGCTGATCATGGACTTCACCAGCATTGAAGCCGGCGTCCGCAGCGGGGCCCCGCAGCGCTTCTCCTGGACGGCCGCCTTCGGCCTGACGGTCACGCTCGTCTGGCTGTACGTGGAGATCATCCGCCTGCTGGCCATCCTGCGCGGCGACGACTAGGCACCCCGGCAACTGCCGCCGTCGTAAACCAAAAGGCCGTGGGCCCCACCAAGCGGTGGGGCCCACGGCCTTTTAGCGGGCTGACCAGTCAGGCAGCCGGGGACGCTCCTAGGAAATACGCAGGGCTCCGGCGGCAGGGGAGACGGTGAAGATGTCCGGTGCCTTGAAACCGGCATCGGAGAAGGCTTTGGCGACGGCGGCCCGCACCTGCTGCTCCAAATCCACGGGGGTCAGTGCGATCGCTGCACCGCCGAACCCGCCTCCGGTCATGCGGGCGCCGAGGGCCCCGTTCGCCCGGGACGTGTCCACGGCCAGGTCCAGCTCCGGGCACGAAATTTCAAAATCATCGCGCATGGACGCGTGGCTGGCGTCCAGCAAGGGACCGATGGCGCTCGGGCCGGGGCCGTCCAGGAGTTCGACGGTCTGCAGCACCCTGTCGTTCTCGGTCACGACGTGCCGCACCCGCCTGAACGTCACTTCGTCCAGCAGCCCGCCGGCCTCTTCCAGGTCGCCCACCTGGACGTCCCGCAGCGCCTTGACCCCGAGGACCTCCGCCCCGAGCTCACAGGACGCGCGCCGTGAGGCGTAGCCGCCGTCGGCATGGGAATGGGACACCTTGGTGTCGATGACCAGCAGCACCAGGCCGGCGGGTTCCGTCTCAAACGGAACCAGCACAGCTTTCTGGTCCCGGCAGTCCAGGAACACCGCCTGGCCTTTGGCGCCGCGCAGCGACGCGGACTGGTCCATGATCCCGGTGGGAGCCCCCACGAAATCGTTCTCCGCGCGCTGCGTTGCCAGCACCATCTCCTCGGCCCCCAGCCCGGCTCCGGTGAGGTCGTTGAGGGCAGAGATCACGGCGCATTCGATGGCGTGCGACGACGACAGGCCGGCACCCAGCGGCACGGTAGAGTCCAGGAGCAGGTCCAGGCCGGGGACGTCGATGCCCTGCTCCCGCAGGGCCCACATGACACCCAACGGGTATTTGGGCCAGCCCTTGGCCGTTCCAGGCTCCAGGGAGTCGAGCGAGGTGGTGACGACGCCCTGGTCACCGTACGTGGACAGCAGCCGTACGGTCCGGTCCCGGCGGACCGCGACGGCCACACGGGCGGTGCGGTCGATGGCGAAGGGAAGGACGAACCCTTCGTTGTAGTCGGTATGTTCGCCGATGAGGTTTACCCGGCCCGGCGCCTGCCATACGCCGTCGGGAGCACTGCCGAAGGCCTGGGTGAAGCGGGCGGCGAGATCTTCGACGGAAACCGGGGCTGGGCCGGACTGGTCCTGGCTGCTCACGCGGAAGCTCCTTCTGCTGCGGCCGCCAAGGCAGACGGCTCCGACGACGACGGAACGGAAACTTTGCGCAGGCGCTCCGCCACGCTTTCCGGCGTGGTGTCGTTAATGAATGCGCCCATCGCTGCCTCCGAGCCGGCGAGGTATTTCAGCTTATCCGCTGCCCTGCGCGGGGAGGTCAGCTGCAGGTGCAGGTAGCCGGCCGGGCGGAGGTCATCGTCCAAGGGCGCCTGGTGCCAGGCGGAGATGTACGGAGTTGGTGTGGGGTAGAGGGCGTCCACCCGCTTGAGCAGGTCGAGGTACACCTGCGCCAGCTCGTCCTTCTCCTCCCCGTTCAAGGCAGCGAGGTCGGGTACGTGGCGATGCGGGACCAGATGGATTTCCAGTGGCCACCGCGCGGCGAAGGGCACGTAGGCGCTGAAATGGGTGCCTTCCATTACTATCCGGCTGCCGTCCTCCCGCTCGGCGCGCAGCAGCGAGCCCGTCAGGGTTTCGTTCCCGTCCTTGGCGTCGTAATACTTCCGGGCCGCGGCCCCCAGGACGCCGGAGCGCGGCGTGACATACGGGTAGGCATAGATCTGCCCGTGCGGGTGATGCAGTGTCACGCCGATATCGGCACCCCGGTTCTCAAAGGGGAACACCTGCTTGATGCCGGCCATGGCGCTGAGCGCGGCGGTGCGCTGTGCCCACGCCTCGATCACCGTGCGGGACCGCTCCTGGCTCAGTCCGCTGAACGAACCGGTGTGTTCCGGGGTGAAGGACACCACCTCGCAGCGGCCGTAGGCAGGACCTTTCGTTCCCCACTCGGGATCCGCCGGAATGGGCCCCAATGCCGGGCCGAGGGAGGGGAAGCGGTTTTCGAAGACCACAACGTCATAATCGGCGGCCGGAATCTCGGACGCGTTGGAGTCAGTGGTGGGGCAGATGGGGCATTGGTCCGCGGGAGGCAAGTGCGTTCGTGTCTGCCGGTGGGCGGCAACCGCCACCCATTCTCCGGTCAGCGCGTCGAACCGCAGCTCGCCCGGCTCGCCCCGCGGCGGCAGGCCGCGATGGTCCGTGGTGAGCTCCACGGTACGGGGAGCGTTGGTGCCCGCATCGTCAAAATAGATCAATTCCCGACCGTCGGAGAGCGTGGTGGTGGTCATCCCTGTCATACAAAAAGCTTCTCACAAACGCTCAATAAAGAATAGTTAACAACAAAAAGTAACAGTGACGCTCATGCAAGCCTGCTCCGACCGTTGTACGGTAGGCCCATGACTGCCACTTCCGAATCCGAAAACCACGGTTCCGCGTCCCGTCCGTCCTGCGCTAGCGGCCGCCAATATGAGCTGCGCCGCGGCGACGCCGTGGCCGTGGTCACCGAGCTCGCTGCCGGCCTGCGCTCCTACCACCGTGGCGGTGTCCTGCTCACGGAAACCTACGGCGATGACCAGATCGCGCCCGGTGCCACCGGCATTACGCTGGCGCCCTGGGCCAACCGGGTGGAGGACGGGACCTGGTTCCTGGACGGGAAGAAGCAGCAGCTGGACATCACCGAGGTGTCCCGCAACAATGCCAGCCACGGACTCCTCCGGAACACCGGCTACTCCCCGGTGGGGGAGTCGGAATATTCGGTGGAACTGGAAGCCACCATTTTTCCCCAGCACGGCTATCCTTTCCAGGCCCGGCACCGGGTGGTGTATCGGCTGACCGAGGACCTGGGCCTCCACGTCCGGCAGACGCTCATCAACGATTCCGCGGCACCAGCCCCGTTCGTCCTGGGCGCGCACCCCTACCTGCGGGTGGGCGACACTCCGGTTGAGGACTTAGTGCTGACGGTCGCCGCGGACACCCGGCTGGTGGCCGACGACCGCCTGATCCCGCGAAGCACGGCACCGGTGGAGGGGGATACCGATTTCCGTTCCGGCAGCGCCATTGCCAACCTCGCGGTGGATGTTGCCCTGACCGGCCTGCACTATGACGGGGGCAGGGCACGGCACACCCTGGCCGCCGCCGACGGCGCAGAGGTGTCGCTTTGGCAGGATGAAGCCTGCCGCTACGTCCATGTTTTTGTCAGCACCGAGTACCCCGGACGGACCCGCGCCGTGGCCGTGGAACCGATGACCGGACCGGCAAACGCTTTCAATTCCGGAGACGGGCTGCGCTGGCTGCCACCGGGCGAATCCTTCAGCATCGAATGGGGGATCGACTACGTCCCGGCCCAGGCCGCTGCGCCGGTTTCCCATTAGCGCACGGCTGCGGAAGTATTGGGTTATGACGCCACATGAGGACGCCGTGAGCCAGGCAAGCCGACCTTCTGCCACCGCCGCCCCACTGAGGGTGCTGACGGACCGTGAACTCGACAAGGACATTCCCTACGGCGTTCGCATTGCGGCATCCTGGTCCTGGCGCCTGGGCCTGATCCTGCTGATGGCAGGAACCCTCGTCTGGCTGCTCAGCAAAATTACGCTCCTGATCATTCCGATCATGGTGGCCGCGCTCCTCGCGGGGCTCCTGAGCCCCGTCACCCACTGGCTGAAGCGGCGACGGCTGCCCGCCGGCCTCGCCGTCGCCGTGACCGTCCTGGGCTTCATCGGGGTCATTGCCGGTGCCCTGGCCCTGGTGGGCCGCCAGCTCGCCGTCGGATTCGGTGAGCTCTGGTCCCAGGCCCTCGAGGGTGTACGGCAGGTCCAGGACTGGCTGTCCACCGGCCCCTTGCACCTCACCGGCGCCCAGGTGGACCAGTACGTCAAGGACGCCAGTGACGCGCTGCAGAACAACAGCAGCAGCATCCTCAGCGGTGCGCTCTCGTTCGGCAGTACTGCCGGACACTTTGCAGCCGGGATGCTCCTGTCACTGTTCATCCTGATCTTCTTCCTCCTGGAAGGAGACCGGATCTGGGCATTCCTGGTCAGGCTGCTGCCGCGGAAAGCGCGGGCCGCGACCTTCGGTGCCGGCCGCAAGGGCTGGGAGTCAATGGTCAGCTATGCGCGCATCCAGATGTTCGTCGCTGCCGTCGACGCGATCGGGATCGGCGTCGGCGCGGCCATCCTCGGTGTCCCGCTGGCGCTTCCGCTCGGCGTGCTCGTCTTCCTCGGCTCGTTCATCCCCGTGGTGGGCGCCCTGGTGACGGGCGCCGTCGCCGTCCTGCTCGCCCTCGTGGCCAACGGCCCGGTCAATGCACTGGTCATGCTGGGAATCGTCCTGCTGGTCCAGCAGCTTGAGGGCCACATCCTGCAGCCCCTGGTCATGGGCAAGGCAGTCTCGCTGCACCCGGTGGCTGTGATCCTCAGCGTTGCGGCGGGCTCCTATCTCGCCGGAATCCCCGGGGCGCTGTTCTCGGTACCTATCCTGGCCGTAGCAAACTCGGCGGTTCGCTACATTGCCGCCAGAACGTGGGAACATGAACAGGTGCCGGTCATCGCCGGGAAGCCCATCACGGCCCGAGCGGGCGGGGACAACACCATCGAGGACGTTGAACCGCCGGCTGCATCCGCTGCGGGGCTTGAGGCGGCCGGCGCAACAGCCGAACACCGCGATGCCCGCACCGCCTCCCGAGAGGGCACCGGAGCCGAATCCAGAGGAGAATAGTCCGTGAAGATCCTTGAAACCCTTCCCGTCACACTGGACGATGTCCTTGAGGCGCAGAAGCTGCTTGACGGGATTATTGCGCGCACCCCCGTGGAATCGTCCCGGGCTCTGGGAAACATGGTGGGCGGTGACGTCTACTTCAAATGCGAAAACCTGCAGCGTGCCGGGTCATTCAAGGTGCGCGGGGCCTACGTCCGCATGGCGCGGCTCTCCGCGGAGGAAAAGAAGCGCGGCGTGGTGGCAGCATCCGCCGGCAACCACGCCCAGGGCGTTGCCGTTGCCGCCAAGAGCCTTGGTATCAAAGCCCGTATCTACATGCCCCTGGGCGTCGCTCTGCCCAAGCTCGCAGCCACCCGCAGCCACGGCGCCGAGGTGATCCTGCACGGCCACAACGTTGACGAAGCTCTCGCCGAAGCCCAGCGCTACAGCAATGAGACCGGCATGGTCTTTGTCCACCCGTTCGACAACGTGGACGTCGTCGCAGGGCAGGGGACCGTCGGCCTCGAAATCCTGGAGCAGGTGCCCAACGTTGACACCGTCCTCATGGGAGTGGGTGGCGGTGGACTCCTCGCGGGCGTCGCCGTCGCCATCAAGGCCCGTGCCAGGGAACTCGGACGCGAGATCCGCATCATCGGCGTCCAGGCGGAGAACGCCGCCGCCTACCCGCCCTCGCTTGCCGCCGATGCGCTGGTGCCCCTGAAGAAGGTTTCCACCATTGCGGACGGCATCGCCGTGGGCCGCCCGGGACAGCTGCCCTTCAGCATCATCCGCGAACTGGTGGATGACGTGGTTACCGTCAGCGAAGACTCCCTGGCCCGCGCCCTGATCTTCCTGCTGGAACGGGCCAAGATGGTGGTGGAACCCGCCGGGGCGGTGGGTGTGGCAGCCCTCATGGACGGCAAGATCGAGAACCCGGGAACCACCGTGGCCGTCCTCTCCGGCGGCAACATCGATCCCATGTTGATGCTCAAGGTCATCCAGCGCGGCCTCTCCGCCGCCGGCCGCTACATGACCGTGCGAATGATGCTTGACGACCGTCCGGGTTCGTTGGCAACCATTGCGCGCATCATCGCCGAAAACGATGCGAACGTCACCGGCCTGGACCACACCAGGGTGGGTGGTTCCATCAGCATGGGCGACGTCTCCATCACGGTGAACCTTGAAACCAAGGGTCACCAGCACGGTGAGCAGGTCCTCAGCGCACTCCGCGCTGAAGGTTTCCAGCCGATCGTCGTGCATTAGGACCGCCCATGGCCGGACCTGCTGGTAACGGATCCTTCCCGGGGCGCCAGACCCTGGCGGCGCGCGCCAAGGGCGGCCTGGCAGTGCTGGGTGGTTTCCTGGCCCTGCTGTTCGTGATCGAGGTGGCCAACACGCTGATGACGGGCGCGCTGGTCAGGACGTTCGGCCTGCGGCCCAGGAGCGCCGACGGGCTGCTGGACATCTTAACCTTCCCGCTGCTGCACGCCAACCTGAACCATCTGCTCTCCAACAGCCTGCCACTGGTCATCTTTGGGTTCCTGGTGTTCCTGTCCGGGCTGCGCGTCTTCCTCACCGCTTTGGCCTTCAGCTGGCTTGGCAGCGGCCTGACGGTCTGGCTGATCGGCGACGGCGTCACAGTGGGGGCATCAGGCCTGGTCTTTGGGCTCTTCTCGTTCCTCCTGGTGCGCGGGTTCTTCAACCGGAGCTGGCGGCAGATCCTGCTCGCGGTAGTCCTCTTCATGGGCTACGGGAGCATCCTGTTGGGCGCCCTGCCGTTCGTGGCCGGCTACGTGAGCTGGCAGGCCCACCTGGGCGGTGCAGCCGGTGGCGTCGCCGCGGCGCTCCTGCTGCGTCCACGTATTCCAGCAGCCGTGGAGTCCTGAACGCAGGACCGGGTTGCCGCCAAGGGAGGGGACGGCAGTTAAAGTACAGCGGCGGCCGTCCCCGGAGGGCGGCCGCCGCTGTACGCCGGGTTCATGGCTGGCAGACCAAGGCTAGGCAGCGTAGGGCTTGGCGGAGAGGATCTCCACCTTGATGTCCTTGCCGTTCGGCGCGACGTAGCTGAGGGTGTCGCCTTCCTTGTGACCCACGATGGCGGCCCCAAGCGGCGATTTTTCGCTGAAGACATCCAGATCGGAGTCTCCGGCGATTTCACGGGAGCCCAGGAGGAACGTCTCTTCGTCTCCCGCGATCTTGGCCACCACGATCATGCCGGGCTCCACGATGCCGTCGTCGGCAGGCGCTTCACCCACGTGGGCGTCCCGAAGCAGCGCCGTCAGCTGGCGGATGCGGGCTTCAATCTTGCCCTGCTCCTCCTTGGCTGCGTGGTAGCCGCCGTTTTCCTTGAGGTCGCCCTCTTGCCGCGCTGCTTCAATCTTCTGGACGATCTCCGCCCGGCCTGCGCCGGAAAGGTGGTCCAGCTCTGCCTTCAGGCGGTCAAAAGCTTCCTGGGTGAGCCAGGCTGCAGAAGCGCTGTTGGTGGTAGACACGGACTTCTCCTCTAGTGGTCCTACATGCAAAAGACCCCGCCATGGTGGCCACTTGTGGAGCAGCAACCAGCTCAGCGGGGTAAAGGTATCTATCCAGTGTAGTCAATCCCTTGGAGATAACCCAACCTGGACGAGTCGCCGGTCACATCCCTTATTGCGTCTGGCTGGGAATCCAGCAGCTGTCCACCAGGCCCGATACGGACTCCGACTCCGTCAAGACGGTGACGCGCTGGGCGACTGTCCTGCCGCCGTCGGCCGTTCCATCCGCCGCTGACGGCGGGATGTCAACCACCTTCCAGCCCACTACTGCGAACTTCGAATCCAGCGCCTTGACCGCGCATTTCACGGCGTTCCCAGGTTCCCGGGTGACCTGGAAGTCCACCTCGGCGACGGTGGCGTCGGTGGTGCTGTAGCCAATGTCCTTGTAGGTCACCCCGGACAGGGAATTTGATGTTGAAACCCACGCAAGGAATCCAATTCCGACCGCCAGGGCGATTCCGATGGCGGTCCGGGTGGCGGCAGGAGTGAACCGGCGCTTTTTAGCACCATAGCGATTGGCTAGGCTAGTGTTTGCGGGCGCGGGTTGGGCCGGCTGGTCCGGGGAAGTCACCAGACCAGTTTAGTGCCCTTTCCGGCGGCGTTCTGCGGTGGCTGCGGCCGCCGGTGAGCGAACACCACCCGCCACATCGTCCTTAGGCTGCGACAAGCCGCGAAACAAGAATAAGGAGCCGTCCTTTCCATGACAGCGTCCAGCAATTCCCAGGTGCCGCTCCGGCTGCTCGCAGTCCATGCCCACCCTGACGACGAGTCCAGCAAGGGCGCTGCGACCATGGCCATGTACGCAGCCGCCGGCGTGGACGTCATGGTGGCAACCTGCACGGACGGGTCGCGCGGCGACATCCAGAACCCGGCAGTGGAAGGCGAACCACACCCGAAGCGGGACATGGCAGGTGCCCGCAGGCTGGAAATGGCCAATGCTGCCTCCATCCTCGGCATCCGGCAGGCGTGGCTTGGATTCGTCGACTCGGGTCTGCCCGAAGGTGATCCGCTTCCGCCGCTTCCGGCCGGTTCCTTCGCCTCGCTGCCCCTGGAGCGGGCCGCGGCGCCGCTGGTGCGGCTGGTCCGTTCGTTCAAGCCGCACGTCATCCTCAGCTACGACGAAAACGGCGGCTACCCGCACCCGGACCACATCATGGCCCACCGCGTGGCGGTGGAAGCTTTTGAAGCCGCGGGCGATCCCGGACGCTACCCGGAGGCGGGGGAGGCCTGGGAGCCGAGCAAGCTCTACTATGACCGCGCCTTCAGCCCGGAACGGTTCCGTGCGCTGCACTTTGCACTGGAAGAGGCGGGCCTGCAGTCCCCGTATGCCGAGCGTTTGGCTGCGTGGCTGGAGTCCGACGCCGAGGGCCACACGCCGCCGCCGGCGCCGCACCCCACCACCACGCAGATTGACTGCGGCGACTACTTCGAAGTGCGGGACGACGCCCTGCGCGCCCACCGGACGCAGGTGGACCCGCTGGGGTTCTTCTTTGCCGTCTCGCCTGACATGCAGCGCCGGACCTGGCCCTGGGAGGACTACTCCCTGATCCATTCAAGGGTGCCGTCCGAGCTCCCGGAGAAGGATCTGTTCGCCGGGCTAAGATAGTCAGAGCAGGCTATTTCTATCCAGCGTAGAAGTCGGGTACGGCGCCAAGGCCCGTGCTGTCCGCTTCCTGCTGCATCCGTTCCACCAGAAGGTATCAACCGTGCATTCTCTGCTCCTCCGCCTCGCCACCACGCCGACTCCGCTGCCCACTCCGACACTTCGGGACGGGATCTCCGAGGACCAGGTAACCCCGGGCCTGCTGGGGTTCATCATGACGGCCTTCTTCGTGGTGGCCACGGCCCTGCTGATCGTCGACATGGTGCGCCGGATCCGCCGGGTGCGCTACCGCGCCCAGGTAGAGGAAGAACGCATGGCGGCCGCAACCGCGGCAGACGTGGAGGCCACTGACGCCCAGGACGGGCTCGACGACGGCCCGCACCCGGCAGCGCCCGACTCCAACGGAAGCGGGATCCAGGGGCCGAGGGAGTAAACCGGCGTCAGGCGAGGACCGCCAGGGCGATGGCAGCGAAGTGGGCTGCGAAGGCGAACACCGTCAGCGCATGGAACAGTTCGTGGAAGCCGAAGTGGTGGTAGCTGAAGTTTGGCTTCTTTAGGGCGTAGAAGACAGCGCCCGTGATGTACAGGACCCCGCCCACGCAGATCAAGACTGCTGAGGCAGGGCTGGCCTGGAAGAACTGCGGCAGGTAGAACAGGGCGCCACAACCCAGCGCAATGTAGATGGGCACGTACAGCCAGCGGGGTGCATCGGTCCACAACAACCGGAACAGCACGCCAAGAATGGCCCCGGCCCAGATGACCCACAGGAGTATCACCGCCTGCGGGCGTTCCAGCAGCGTCGAGGCAAGCGGCGTGTAGGTGCCCGCGATGACCAGCATGATGTTGGTGTGGTCCAGCCGTTTGAGGACCAGCTTGACGCGCGGGGACCAATTGCCGCGGTGGTAGACGGCGCTGACGCCGAACAGCAGCACGCCGGTGGCGGCGAAGACGGCAGACGTAATCTTCCGGTCGGCGGTGGGGGCCAGGACAACGAGGACGATGCCCGCGGCGAGGGCGAGCGGGGCCGTGACCGTGTGGATCCAACCCCGCCATTTCGGCTTGATCATCAGCAGTTCAGCAAGCCGGACGGCGGCATCATCCACTGCGTTGGGCCCCGTGCCTTCGGCGGGGTTGCGGTCCTCCGGGCTGGATGGCTGGGAAGCCTGCGGGGAGTTGCTGTTCATTGCCCCAGAATAACTTACGCATCGGTAAGTTACTCGACGGTAACTTGCTGTGGTCCCGGCCACCGCCGCTCCGGAACGTCCCGGAGCGGTTCGGGCGGTAGCCTAGGATGTGGATGTACGTACGGCAGGAAAGTCAGGTGAGTGGACGCGTGGAGTTGCCCGGGTTCCTCTATGGCTACTACGAACGCCGGCTGCTCAAGGACCTCCCGCGCGACCGCATTCCCCGCCACATCGGCGTCATGGTGGACGGCAACCGGCGCTGGGCCAAGCAGTTCAACGCCCCCACCAGCCAAGGCCACCAGGCGGGGGCGGACAAGATCCACGAGTTCCTCGGCTGGTGCCAGGAACTCGGCGTCAAGGTGGTCACTCTGTACATGCTGTCCACGGACAACATGAACCGGTCCAGCGAAGAACTGGACCTCCTGATGGGCATCATCGCCAACACGCTGGACCGGCTCGATGACGACGCCAATATTTCCGTTCACGCGATGGGCGCGCCCGAACTACTTCCTGACTACCTGGCCGAGCGGCTCAACAAGCTGACTGCCAGGACCCCGGTGCGGGAGAAGATCCACGTCAACGTGGCGGTCGGGTACGGGGGCCGACGGGAAATTGTCGACGCCGTCCGCGAACTCCTGCACGACGCCGTCGCCAAGGGCATGGACATCTCCAAACTCGCCGATGACCTGTGCGTCGATGACATCTCGCGCTTCCTCTACACCCGTGGCCAGCCTGACCCAGACCTGGTGATCAGGACGTCGGGGGAGCAGCGGCTCTCCGGCTTCCTCATGTGGCAGAGCGCCTACAGCGAGTTCTACTTCTGCGAGGCCCTGTGGCCTGCCTTCCGCAAGGTCGATTTCCTCCGTGCCCTGCGTGACTACGCCGGCCGGCAGCGGCGCTTCGGCGCCTGAGAACATCCCCGGTTCACAACGAGTTAATCCACGCGCAACGGGAATCGCCGCGTAATGGTTGCGGAAACAAGCCCGGGTGGATTTACGTTATACCCATCAGCAGGCAAAACCGCCGGCTGATCGGGGAGGCCAGTACATGGAGCGAAACATCGCACCGGTTGTATGGGAGGCCGGACCCGGCCTCGTGGCCGAGCCGCCTCACCAATAACAATTCCGGGCTGGTGCCCGGGGCTGGAGTCGATGTGGCTACTTCTGAACAACTGCCCGAGGTCCTGGCTGGACAGGGCGGAAAAGCTACCTCTCGCGCCGAGCGCGTCACTTTTGAAACCGGCGCAGCAACTGATGCTGCGGCCGGTTTCGCTGTCTCCGGAAGGGAAGCTGACATCCACACCTTCGTTATCGACACATCCGTCCTGCTCTCGGATCCGCGGGCACTGCTGCGGTTTGCCGAGCACGAGGTGGTGGTGCCAATCGTTGTCATCACCGAACTTGAGGCAAAACGGCACGATCCCGAACTCGGCTACTTCGCCCGAAAGGCCCTGCGGCTCCTGGACGACCTCCGGGTCAAGCACGGCGGACTGAACCAGGCCATTCCCATTGGTGACGACGGCGGCACCCTCGTGGTGGAGCTCAACCACATCTCGGCGGAGGTCCTGCCGCTGGGGTTCCGCAGCGGTGACAACGACAGCCGGATCCTTGCCGTCGCCAAGAACTTGGCCAACGAGGGCCGCAACGTCACGGTCGTCTCCAAAGACCTCCCCATGCGGGTCAAGGCCTCCGCCATGGGGCTCACCGCTGACGAGTACCGCAACGAGTTGGTCAAGGACTCCGGCTGGACCGGCGTCGCAGAAGTCGAAGCCGACGAACAGGAAATCTCCACCCTGTACGGGCACGAGCCGGTGTTCATCCCCGCCGCGGCGGAACTGCCGGTCAACACCGGGTTGGTCCTGCTCTCCAACCGCGGCTCGGCCCTTGGCCGGGTGGGGGCGGACAAGCAGGTGCGCCTGGTGAAGGGCGATCGCGACGTGTTCGGCCTCCATGGCAGGTCCGCCGAGCAGCGGCTGGCCATCGACATGCTGATGGATCCCGGCGTCGGCATCGTGTCCATTGGCGGACGGGCCGGCACCGGAAAATCGGCGCTCGCCCTCTGTGCCGGCCTCGAAGCCGTGCTCGAACGCCGCGAACACCGGAAGGTGATCGTGTTCCGGCCCCTGTACGCCGTGGGCGGCCAGGAGCTTGGCTACCTGCCCGGCTCGGAATCCGAAAAGATGAACCCTTGGGCTCAAGCCGTCTTCGACACGCTCGGGGCCTTGGTCAGCCAGGAAGTGGTGGAGGAAGTCATGGACCGCGGCATGCTGGAAGTCATGCCCCTCACCCACATCCGCGGCCGCTCCCTGCACGACGCCTTCGTGATCGTGGACGAGGCACAGTCGCTGGAGAAGAACGTCCTGCTGACCGTCATGAGCCGGATGGGCCAGAACTCCAAGATCGTCCTCACCCATGACGTCGCCCAGCGGGACAACCTCCGCGTCGGGCGCCACGACGGAATCGCCGCCGTCGTCGAAACCCTGAAGGGACACCCGCTCTTCGGCCACATCACCCTGACCCGCTCCGAACGCTCGCCCATCGCAGCCCTGGTAACAGAACTCCTCGAGGGCTAGCTCACTTATGCGTAGGGCCGTGGCCGGGTTCGCCGGGCCACGGCCCTTCTCCGTCGCTTAGACACAACGCATAGGGCGCCATCCGGTCGCTGAGCGACCTCCCGGCGCCGATGCGCCGCGATGCGCTCCTACGAGAAGGGCCGTAACCCGGCTTGTCGTCAGGTCACCTTCAGGAACTTTGCCGCTGCTTCGTGGCCCTCTACCTTCAGCTTCCACTCGGGGCAGATGAAGGTCTCCGGGGTGAGGCGGACGTGCTGGAGGGTTTCGACTTTGGTGCCCCAGGCTTTGCGGGTGATCCCGTTCAGTTCGTAGCCGAGGGAGCGCGAAACGCCCAGGGAGGCGTCGTTCCAGGCGGCGGCCTCGGATTCTGCGACCTCTGCGCCAAGCCAGTCAAAGGCCCAGAGGACGACGGCGGCACGCATCTCTTTGCCCAGGCCGCGGCCCTGGACGGACTGCTGCAGCCAGGAGCCGGTGCTGACGGCCTTGAGCTGAGAAAAGTCCTTGGCGCCAATGTCCTGGCAGCCGACAAAGCGGCCCTCGTGCCAGATGCCAAGGAGCAAGGTCCAGTTTTCGGCGGAGCATTCAGCCCTGCACCGCCAGTACCAGCGGGCCATGTTCGGGCCCAGTTCGTCCTCCGGAAGCTCTGTCCAGGGCATACTGAACGGGTTGCGGCCCGGCTCATGGATGCCGCTGCGCGCCGCTGCCACGGCCGCGGGGATGTCCTGGTCGGTGATGGGGCGGAGCTCCAAGCGGGGCGTCGTGAGCTTAAGGCCGAACAGTGGCCAGATGGAGCTCATGGAAGTCATCCGGGAAGCCTAGCTGATCGCTGCCGCCGGAACCTGTCACGCTCACGCGGGGAGGTCCCAGCTGATATGCCGCCGGACGTCCGTGAGGTTCATGGACTGGGCCAGGAAAAGGTCATCGAGCATGTATTCGTCCACCGCAATGATCCGGATCCAGTGCCCGTAATCCTCGGTCCCTGGTTCCAGTGACTGGCTGGCGACGCAGACCCCCGTGCCAACGTCCACGCGGAGGCGCGTGCGCCCGGTAAGGCACAGCGGAGCAGCGGCATCCCCTGGATGGTAGGCGGCGTTCGGGACCACCACCGCTTCGAGGACGGGCCTGCCCTCGTGCTCGGCAGGCCGGACGTCCTTGATGTCCAGCGCATTGCTGCCCGGGAACTCGATCGGCACTGGAGCGTTGCCGGCGAGTTCAACGGGGTCCAGTGCGGCGGAGAAGCGGCCGTTGCCGAAACCCGGTTCGCCGTAGGCGGCCTCGGGCCGTCGGCGGACCTGTCCGGCGTCGTCATACACGGGGGTGACCAGATGGGGCGGCAGGAGCCAGGACTTGCGGGTGGCGCTGACGTAGAAGTCACTACGGGAATCATTGATTCCCGTGGTGCTGTGCAGCACCAGGCCATCCGGACTTTCCAGTCGCAGCGCCCCGGGCCGCCGCAGCCACGCCCGGACGAACGGCGCACCGGGCGCGGGCGCGGACTCGAACGCCTGGTCCCAGTACTCGAACCTCAGAGACTGCCACTTCCAGGGGGATGACCGGCACAGATTCCGAAACGCGGCGGCCGGGTCCACGGGCGTGCCAGGAGGGTCCGGAACCGTCCGGCGCCGGGACTCCCAGGTCGACATATCCACAGTTTACGCGGCGGCGCTACGGCCGGTACGGCCGGATCCAGTAGCATCCGAGGGGTGATTGTACGACTGGGCGACCTGTGGCAGGACACCCCCGTGGCCTTCTGGCTGGTACTGGCCGCCTGCCTCTACTTTGTGGTGATGGCTGTGCGGCTCACCGTTATCGACGTCCGGCACCACCTCCTGCCCAACCGCATCGTGTTCCCGTCCTATGCCGTGGCGGGGTTCCTGCTCCTGGCCGCAGCCGCGCTGGCGGCCTGGGGCGGGGCGGCGACAGCCGCGGGGGATCCGAACGGCAACCCGGTCGTGCCCGTCGTCAGGGTGGTGGCCGGTGCGGCGATCCTCTGGCTTTTCTATTTCGTCCTTCGCTTCGTTTATCCGCCAGGGATGGGGTTCGGGGACGTCAAGCTGGCCGGAGTGCTGGGCATGTACCTCGGCTACCTCAGTTGGGGGCACCTTTTCGCCGGTACATTCCTGGCGTTCCTGCTCGGCGGCCTGTGGTCCCTGGTGCTCCTGGCGGCCCGCAGGGGAACGCTGAAGTCTTCCATTCCGTTTGGCCCGTTCATGCTTGCCGGGGCCGCGGGCGCCATGCTGCTGCCGGCCTGAGACGTTCGTGGTCTTGGGTAGGCTGGCAGTATGCCTGCACCCGAATACGTCCTGAAACTGCGCAAGAAGATCGGCAACGACCCCCTCTGGGTTCCCGGCGTCCGGGGCGTGGTGGTCGACGACGCGGGCCGGATCCTGCTGGCCCAGCGGCGGACAACCGGCAGTGGGCGCTGATCAGCGGGATGCTGGACCCTGGGGAGCAGCCCGCGCGCGGCCTGGTCCGGGAGATCTTCGAGGAAACCGCCGTGGTGGCAGAAGCCGAACGCGTGGTGTCCGTGGGCGCGGTTGGTCCGGTGACCTACCCCAACGGGGACGTCTGCGAATTCCTCGACGTCGTGTTCCTGTGCCGTTACGTCTCCGGCGAAGCCAGGGTGAACGACGACGAGTCCCTGGCCGTTGGCTGGTTCGGCCGGGACGAGCTTCCCGAGCTCATGCCCGGGCACCTCACCAGCATCCGACAGGCGCTGACACCGGCAGGAGCCGTCCACTTCGAGCCCTAAGAATGGTGGCGCCCACTGGTATAGACGCCGGGCGGGGCACTGGGGATTAGATACGGAACAGGGACGCCGCAACCCCCAAGATTGCGGCGTCCCTGCTGGTTTTCCGGTCGGCCTGGGGCGGGTGGCCCCGCACCCGCCAGGCCACCGCTGGCCCAGCCTTCCGACGACGGTCAGCGGCCCGGGGAGACCAGCTCGCCGTCGTCGTCCCTGGCATGTGCTCCGTCAGGGTCAGGGGCGGCAAGCCCGGCCCCGGCGGCAGCGGGCAGCCCGGCAGCGAGCCGTTCTGCTTCCTCTCCGCCGACCGCCTCGCCGCGTGCCACCATACCGGCGGTGTCCGACAACGGGATCTGCTTCAGCGTGAGGGCCAGCAGGAGCGCCACGGCGATGAACGGCAGAAGGTACCAGAAGACCGGTGCCAGCGAGTCCGCGTAGGCATTCACGATGGCATCGCGCAGCTGTGCCGGGAGCTGGCTCAGCGCCTGTGGGTCCAGCGTCCGGGTGGACTGCCCGGCCTGCGCGGCGGAGGCTCCAGCACCGGTGAAGGCGTTGGTCAGCGCCTCGGAGAGGCGCGTGGTGAAGATCGACCCGAAGACGGCGACGCCCATGGCGGCGCCCACTTCGCGGAAGTAGTTGTTGGTGCTGGTGGCGGTGCCGATCTGGTCCGCGGGGACGGAGTTCTGGACCACCAGGACCACCACCTGCATGATCAGGCCCAGCCCGGCCCCGAAGACGAACAGCTGGAGGCAAATGACCCAGATGGGCGTGCTCGCGGCAAGCGTCGTCATCCACAGCATGGCGCCCATGGTGAATGCGGCGCCCAGGATGGGGAACATCTTGTACTTGCCGGTCTTGGAAATCCGGATGCCCGAGTAGATGGACGTGCCCATGAGGCCGGCCATCATAGGCAGCATCAGCAGCCCGGACTCGGCAGCGGACGTGCCCGAGGACATCTGCAGGAACGTGGGGACAAACGCGATGGCGGAGAACATGCCAAGGCCCAGGGTGAAGCCGATTGCGGTGGCATTGATGAAGATCCGGTTCCGGAACAGGCTCAACGGGATAATCGGGTCTTCGGCGCGGCGCTCCACCATGACGAACGCGGCGGCCGAGACCAGCAGGCCCGCTCCAAAGGCCCAGGTGAGGGGTGAATCCCAGCCTTCATCCTTCTTGCCGCCAAAGTCGGTGAAGAAGATCAGGCACGTGGTGGCCGCGGAGAGCAGAACCACGCCCAGGATGTCGATCCGCTTGTCGGCCTTCTTGTTGGGCAGCGTCAGCGCGAACCAGGCGATGACGAACGCTGCAACGCCCACCGGGATGTTGATGTAGAACGCCCACTCCCAGCTGAGATGGTCAACGAAGAAACCGCCCAGCAGCGGGCCGGCCACGGCGGACAGGCCAAAGATGGCGCCCAGCGGGCCCATGTACTTGCCGCGCTCCTTGGCGGGCACGATGTCGGCGATGATCGCCTGGGACAGGATCATCAGTCCGCCGCCGCCCAGGCCCTGGATGGCGCGGAAGATGACGAAGCCCCAGAAATCTGTAGCCAGCGCGCAGCCCACGGACGCGAGGGTGAAAAGCGCGATGGCCACCAGGAACAGGTTGCGGCGGCCCAGGATGTCGCCGAACTTCCCGTAGATGGGCATCACGATGGTGGTGGCCAGCAGGTAGGCGGTGGTGATCCAGGCCTGGTGTTCCACGCCGCCCAGCTTGCCCACGATGGTGGGCATGGCGGTGGAAACGATGGTCTGGTCAAGGCTGGACAACAGCATTCCGGCGATCAGCGCGGAAAAGATGATCCAGATGCGTTTTTGCGTTAGCAGGAGTGGCCCTGCCGGCGCCGTGGTGGTGGCGGTACTCATGATTGTCCTTCTGCGGCGGTAGTGTCCGGAATGTCGAATGGCTGGGAGAAGAGCAGGCTGGCCGCGGAGATGTTCTCCAGGAGCAGGTCCCGGTACGGGCGTGTGTTCCCGTCGGAGAAGTAGGCCATGCTGCTCTTCCGGGCGATGGTGCTCAAGAGGACCACGGCCATCTGCACCACGGGGTGGTCCGGGGCCACTCCTTCGCGGCGGGCCACGTCCTTGGCGAACTGGGCTTCCCGCTGCTCGGTGACGCCGATGATGCGGAGGATGAGTTGCGGTTCCTTGCGGACCACGCCTATCAGTTGCCGGGTGTCTTCCTCGGATGCCGTCATGTCCTCGGCCAAACGCAAGGAAAGCCGGATCAGGTCCCGGAAGAGGGTGGGCGAAATGTCGCCGGCTGGTGAGCCTGCGCCGCCGGCCACGAATTCGTCGATGATCCCGGACGGGATGTCATCATCCGCGTGGCCGATGATGGCGTCTTCCTTGGTGGGGAAGTAGTTGAAGAACGTGCGGCGCGAGATGTCCGCGGCGTCGCATACGTCCTCCACGGTGTAGCCGTTGAGCCCGTGCTCGGCGGTCATGCTCCGGGCGGCAGCGGTGATGGCGCGCCGGGTGGCAGTCCGTTTGCGCTCACGAAGACCAGGGTCCGAAGTTGCACTGTTATTCACAAAGTGAAGTTTTGCACTAAATTTCTTACAGTGCAACTTTAGGATGCGCTGCAGCCAGGGGGCCTAAAGTGCCGCCAGGGGGCTTAAAGTACGACGGCGGCCGGCACCTTTCGCACGAAAGGTACCGGCCGCCGTCGGACGCTGTGGCTGGTTAGGCCTTGTGCGCCGGAGCTGTCATGGTGGTGACGTCCAGGGCCTTGTCCAGATCCGCCTCGGAAACCTTGCCGTCGCCCTCGCCGACGAAGCCGAGCTTCACGGTGGCCTGGCGGATGGTCAGGCCCTCCTTGACGGCCGTCTTGGCGATCTTGGCGGCGTTCTCGTAGCCGATGTACTTGTTCAGCGGCGTCACGATGGACGGCGAGGCTTCGGCCAGGAAGCGGGCGCGCTCCACATTGGCGGTGATGCCGTCGATCATCTTGTCCGCCATGACCCGGCTGGTGTTGGCCAGCAGGCGGATGGACTCGAGCAGGTTGGCGGCCATGACCGGGATGCCGACGTTGAGCTCGAAGGCGCCGTTGGTGCCGGACCAGGCGATGGCGGTGTCGTTGCCGATGACCTGGGCGGCCACCATGATGGACGCCTCGCAGATCACCGGGTTGACCTTGCCGGGCATGATGGAGGATCCGGGCTGCAGGTCCGGGATGGCGATTTCGCCGAGGCCGGTGTTGGGGCCGGAGCCCATCCAACGCAGGTCGTTGTTGATCTTCATGAAGGAGATCGCGATGTTGCGCAGCTGGCTGGAAGCTTCGATCAGGCCGTCGCGGTTGGCCTGGGCCTCGAAGTGGTCGCGGGCTTCGGTCAACGGCAGGCCGGTGTCCGTGGCGAGGAGTTCGATGACGCGCTCGGGGAAACCTGCGGGGGTGTTGATGCCGGTGCCCACGGCGGTGCCCCCCAGCGGAACCTCTGCCACGCGGGGGAGTGAGGCGTTGATCCGTTCGATGCCGTAGCGGACCTGTGCGGCGTAGCCGCCGAACTCCTGGCCCAGGGTCACCGGGGTAGCGTCCATGAGGTGGGTGCGGCCGGACTTGACGACGTCCTTGAACTCGACGGCCTTGCGCTCCAGCGACTCGGCCAGGTAGCCCAGGGCCGGGATGAGGTCATTGATCAGCGCGGAGGTGGCGGCAACGTGGACGGACGTGGGGAACACGTCGTTGGAGGACTGCGAGGCGTTGACGTGGTCGTTCGGGTGGACAACCTTGTCACTGCCGGCGGCCTTCAGCGCACGAGTGGCCAGCTCTGCCAGCACCTCGTTGGTATTCATGTTCGAGGATGTGCCGGAGCCGGTCTGGAAAACGTCGATGGGGAAGTCGCCGTCGTACTTGCCCGCGGCCACTTCGTCGGCAGCGTCTGCAATCGCCTTGGCCAGCTCGCCGTCGAGCACGCCCAGTTCTGCGTTGGCCTGGGCGGCAGCCTTCTTCACCCGGGCCAGCGCCTCAATGTGGGTGCGTTCCAGGGTCTTACCGGAAATAGGGAAGTTCTCCACTGCCCGCTGCGTCTGCGCGCGGTACAGTGCGTTCACGGGGACGCGGACTTCGCCCATCGTGTCATGTTCAATGCGGAACTCTTCAGTGGAAGTCATGGGGCTAGCTTATGGCGATCAGGCGTCCCATCGAAAACCGTTAAGGGGGCCGCACGGGCGTCCCGCGCGGCCCCCTTAAGAGTGGGGTTACAGCTCGCCGATTCCGTAAACCAAGTCAGCGCGGCCTTCCGCCAGCCGGTAGGAAAGGCCGACGACGGCGGTGCGGCCGGCCTCGATTGCGTCGGAAATCACACGCGAACTGTCCGCCAGGCGCTGGGAGGTCTGCTTGACGTGCTCCACCACCATGTCGTTTACCTCGGGCTGGTCATTGCGCAGTGAGGTCAGCACGGAGGGCGTGATGCGCTCCACGAGGTCGCGGATGAAGCCCGCCGGCATCTCGCCGGTCTCCACGGCGTCCTTGGTGGCGGTGACGGCGCCGCAGCTGTCGTGGCCCAGGATGACAATCAGGGGCACGTTCAGCACGCCGACGCTGTACTCCAGGGAGCCCAGGACGGCGTCGTCGATCACCTGGCCCGCGGTGCGGACCACGAAAACGTCGCCCAGGCCGACGTCGAAAATGATTTCCGCGGCGAGCCGGGAGTCGGAGCAGCCGAAGATCACCGCGAACGGATTCTGCGTCTCCACCAGCGATGAGCGGCGCGACGCATTCTGGTTTGGATGGGAGGACTCGCCGTTTACGAAACGTTCATTGCCTTCGCGCAGGCGGCGCCAGGCCAGTGCAGGGGTCAGGTTAGTCGTCACGGCCCCACCTTACGGCGTCGGGGCCGCCGAGGGTGAAACTGTGACGGCCGGGCTGCTGTCCAGGGAGGTCACGACGGCGGCGGCCAGGGTGGAGAATTCGTCCAGTTGGGCGGCGCCGGAGAGGATGACGGTGCTGCCCCGGTAGTTCAGGATCATGGACTTTTCCCCCTTGCCGGTATCGCGCAGTTCCCAGTCCTTGCCGCCGGCGTTCCTGGTACCCGTGACGGGGGCGTTCTTTGTCTGCTGGAGGAGCCAGGTGGGGTTGGCGCTCGTGGTCTGCACCAGGGCGATGAAGGAGGTCTTGGGAGTCAGGTAGCCGACCTCCCATGTGGGTACGCCGCTGCCCGTCCCGGCCTCCCACCGTGCGTAGTTGGCGCGGAAGGCGTTGCCGGTATCCGGTGCAACAGGTGTGAATCCGGCCACATCCGCAGCGTTCCTGGCCACCGACGCAACATCGATGTCCGGCCGGTAGCCATCACTCTTCGGCTGCGGGTTCATCAGCACCACAGGCAGGAATGCGGCAATGCTGAGCACCAGGGCAATGATCATGCCGATCACCGAGGCGTTGGCACGCTTGGCTGCCGCCGCCGGAATGACGGGCTTAACGGGGGTATCCGCGCCGGCCCCGGCGGCCTCGGGCCGGCCTTCGGGCTTTGCCTGGCCGGAGCTGGGGCTGGTGGCTTCCTGCATGTCATTCACTTCTCTATAGTCGCCCATCCCGGAGCCGGAGTTCCATTCGGCGGCATCAGGCCCCGGCGGCAGGCGTCCGGCACATTGCGCTGCCGCGTCATGGGCCGCCCGCCGCGCGGCGCCGCGACTATGATCGATACCAGAGGAATCACCGCTCTGCTGCACCGGCAAGCGGGTTCAATGATCGCCACTCGAAGAAGAGGTTCACGTGTCACCAGCGTCCATGACCCAGAAGTACTCCACGATTTCACCGTCCCTTGCGGTGGGCCACGACGAGCCGGACCGCAACCTTGCCCTTGAACTCGTCCGCGTCACCGAGGCCGCTGCCATTGCCGGCGGCCACTGGGTTGGCTTTGGCGACAAGAACACCGCGGATGGTGCGGCCGTCGATGCCATGCGCTCCTTCCTGCAGACCGTCCACTTCAACGGCGTCGTGGTGATCGGCGAAGGCGAAAAAGACGAAGCCCCCATGCTGTTCAACGGCGAGCGTGTCGGCGACGGCACCGGCCCGGAGTGCGACGTCGCGGTCGATCCGATCGACGGAACCCGGCTGACCGCCCTTGGCATCAACAACGCCCTGGCCGTCCTCGCCGTGGCCGAGCGCGGCTCCATGTTCGATCCCTCCGCCGTGTTCTACATGGAAAAGCTCGTAACCGGCCCTGAAGCTGCGGACATTGTGGACCTGCGACTGCCGGTCAAGCAGAACCTGCACCTGATCGCCAAGGCCAAGGGCGTGAAGGTGAACCAGCTCAACGTCATGATCCTGGACCGTGACCGGCACCGCCCGCTCGTGGAGGAAATCCGCGAAGCCGGCGCACGCACCAAGTTCATCATGGACGGCGACGTCGCCGGCGCTATCGCGGCGGCCCGCTCCGGCACCGGCGTGGACGCCCTGATGGGCATCGGCGGAACCCCTGAGGGCATTGTGGCCGCCTGCGCCATCAAGTCCCTTGGCGGCGTCATCCAGGGCCGCCTCTGGCCCACCAGCGACGAAGAGAAGCAGAAGGCCATCGACGCCGGCCACGACCTGGACCGCGTGCTTTCCACGAACGACCTCGTCTCCAGCGACAACTGCTACTTCGCAGCGACGGGCATCACCGACGGCGACCTGCTCAAGGGCGTGCGCTACTCCAAGGACAAGGTCCTGACCCAGTCCATCGTGATGCGGTCAAAGTCGGGAACCATTCGCTTCGTGGACGGCGAGCACCAGGCCAGCAAGTGGGAGGGCTACGCCCGCAAGAGCTGATCTTTATCCGGTAACGGATACCAAAGCCCCGGGCGCCGTGCGTGCGCGCTCCGGGGCTTTGCCGTTAACGCCTTGGTATAGGGTTTAAGCCATGATTCCTGCCGTTGTGCCCTGTAGTGACCGCGCCCTCTGGGACGAATTTGTCGACCGGTTCCAGGGCCACCCGCAGCAGCTGTGGGGCTGGGGCGAGACCAAGGCGATGCACGGCTGGTCCGTGGACCGGGTGCTCGTCAAAGCCGGTGAGGACACCATCGGTTGCGCCCAGTTGCTGGTCCGGAAACTGCCCGTCCCGTTCCGCGCGCTGGTCTACATCCCGCGCGGGCCAATGTGCTCGGCAGGGAACACCCAGGCAGTACTCAATCGGTTGGCCGAGCACGCAGCCCTCCGGCACCGGGGCGTTGCCCTCAGCATTGAACCCGACTGGGACCGTGATTCCGCCTTTGCCGGTGCGGTGGCCGCCGCGGGCTTCCGGGAATCGACCAACACCGTGCTGATCCCCAGGACGCTCATCCTGGACCTCACCCGGTCAGACGACGAACTGATGGCGGAGATGTCCAAGTCAACGCGGGCCAACATCCGCAAGGCGATGCGCAGCGACGTGGAATTCCGCAAGGTCAAGAACGACTCCGAGCTTGAGCAGGTGCTCGCCATCTACCACGACACGGCCGAACGTGCGGGCTTCGGCATCCATGAGGACCAGTACTACCGCGACATCTTCCGGAACCTGGGTGACGCTTCGCCGATCATCGCAGCGTTCGACGGCGAGCAGATGCTTGCCTTCACCTGGCTTTCCCGCAGCGGGAGCACGGCGTTCGAACTCTACGGCGGGGTGTCCGCCGAAGGACAGAGGCAGCGCGTGAATTACGGGGTCAAGTGGGCGGCGCTGCAGTCCATGCGGGAAGACGGCTGCAGCCGGTATGACTTCAACGGCCTGCTGAACGACGGTATCTCCGACTTCAAGAAGCAGTTCGCCAAGCACGAGGACATGCTCCTGGGCACCTGGGAGAAGCCGTTGTCGCCGTTCTACCCCGCCTACTCCACAGCCATGCCGCTGGCGCGCAAAGGCCTCCAGGGGGCCCGCCGGCTCGTCAAGAGCGCGGCGGCCCGGGCGCAGGCGCTGCTACAGCGCCGCTAGAGGCCGGTGGTCACCGCGAAGGCAAGGGCAGGCTCACTGCTGCCCGCCGCGCGGTGGACGTTGACGGGGGCTTCGGCTGCCGCCACGAACGCGCTGGCACCACGGGACAGTTCGAGGTCGCCCTTGGGGGAGTCCAGGTAGACGGCACCGGCCACCACAATGACCACAGCGGCGCCGGACTGGGCCAACGGGACGGGGCCGGAGTCCGGGCCCAGCTCGATGCGCTGAAGCTGGAACTCCCCGAACGGCGGCCGGTACAGTTCCTGGTCCATCATGGTCTTCTCGGCACGAAGCATCGGTACTGCCACGGGGCGGAAATCGACGGTGTGCAGGAGTTCGGGAACATCCACGAACTTCGGCGTCAGGCCGCCGCGCAGGACGTTGTCCGAGGACGCCATGACCTCCACGCCGAGGCCGTGCAGGTACGCGTGGACATTCCCCGCCGGCAGGTAGACGGCCTCACCGGGCTGCAGCGAGATCCTGTTCAGCAACAGCGAGATCAGGACTCCGGGATCGCCGGGGTATTTTTCGTTAAGGCTGATGACGGTTCTGAGTTCGGATTCGTAGGGCGCCGGCGCATCCGCTGAGAGCAGAGCTGCCACCACCAGCGCCGTATCCTCCGCCACAGCCTGGCCGCCGGCGATCAGCCGTTCAAAGGCGTCGTGGAGGCCCGCGCCTTCGTCTGCCGCGGAGAGGTCGGACAGGAGGGCCTGCAGCAGGGCAGGGCACTCGTCCGGAGACGGGAAGGTCCCGGCAATGTGCAGCAGGATCTTCCGGGTCTCCGCGGCCGGACGAAACCCACACAGCGCCTCGAAGGGCGTGAGCGCGAAGATCATCTCCGGCTTGTGGTTGTCGTCCCGGTAGTTCCGGTTGGCCGCGTGGGGGTCGAGCCCGGCGTCGTTTTCCCGTGCGTACCCTGCCCGTGCCTGCTCCAGGCTCGGATGGACCTGGAGGGACAGCGGCTGTGCTGCGGCCAGGATCTTGGCCAGGAAGGGCAGCCGGGGGCCAAAGGCGGACACTGATTCCGCGCCCAGGAAATGTTCCGGGTCGGAAGCGATCAGGTCGTCGAGCGGGCGTCGGCCGCCGTCCTCGGGCACATGGGCCACCGACGGCGAATCAGGGTGCGCGCCGATCCACAGTTCGGCCTCGGGGCGCCCGGATTCGGGGCGGCCAAGCAGCGAGGCGATCGCCGTCGTCGAACCCCATGCGTAATCCCGAAGGACGTTCTCGATCTGGTACAAGGTGTTCCGTTTCCCTAGGTGTGATGGCTGGTTACAGTGCGGCGCACTGGCCGTTGGTGGCCACGAGGTTGCGGATGGCCTGTTCGTTGCCCTGGCGCTTGAAATCGTCCAGCATCTGCTCAGTAATCGGCTCACCGTCCGGGGTGGTGGTCACCGGGGTGAAGTCCGACGGCGCCGCGGACTCCTGCGGCAGTCCTCCGGTCATGGCCCGGGAGAGTCCGGCCGGCCCTGCGGCCTGGACGTGCCCGGCACCCGCTGCCGGTGCGGTGATGGCGTCGTTGTCGGCTCCGGCTGCCTGGGGCCCTGACGCGGACGCCAGAAGCTGGTCGACGCGTTCGTGGATCTGGTCGAAATCGGGGTTGGTGGAGAATGCGGGGTCGAAGTCCGGCGGGCCGATGGTGAGCCGCTTGACCTCCTTGCCCTTGGCTTTGATGGCCAGGTCCACAAAGCTGCCCAGTTGCGTGGAGGAGATGTTGGACTCCACTACTTTGGTGCCGGCGTTGGCAATGTCCTCGAACTTGGACAGCAGGGTGGCCGGGTCCAGTTGCTTGAGCATGGCCTGCTGCACGCACTGCTGGCGGGCGATGCGGGCGTAATCGTCCACGAACTCGCGTGAACGCCCGTACCAGAGGGCATGGTAGCCGTCCAGGGTGTTGTCGCCGGCCGGTATCCAGCCCAGCGGCATGCCGTGGATGCCGTTTGCCTCATCGATGGTTTCGCCGCTGATGGGCACCCAGCCGCCGGCCTTGATCCTGATACCGCCCATGGCATCGATCAGCTTGGAGAAGCCATCCATGTCCACCAGGACGTAAGCCTGGATGTCCATGCCCAGCGTCCCGGAGACCGCCTCAAGGGTGGCCTGGGCCCCCGGGTCCGCGACGCCCGGGTAGAGGTTGGCGTGCTCGTTGGTGACCTCGGTGTTGATGGCGTTGATCAGGCAGTCGTCACCGCAGTCGTAGCCGTCGGGGTAGATGGCGCGCATCGGGGAGTTGGCGCTGAACTGGGCGTTCTGGAAGTTCCGGGGGATGGAAATTATGGCTGTCTGGCCGGTCTTGGCGTCGACGCTCAGCACTGAGAGGCTGTCCGGGCGGCGTCCGGTCCGGTCGTCGCCGGCGTCGCCGCCCATCATTAGGAAGTTGTACCTGCCGTCCACGGGCTCAATGGCCGGCCCGGACGAGAAGATGCTGCCGATGGCGTTCCGGCCAACGTTCAGCAGGTATGCCGCGTAGCCCAGGGAGCCGCTGCCCAGGACCAGCGCCAGCACCAGGGCGATCCCGACGGCGGGGCGGGCCGGCGGTGCCAGCAGGACCGGACGGATGATTCGCAGGGTGTTGACGAACAACAAGGCCCAGCCAATCGCCAGTGCCGTCAGCAGGACCACCAGGACCAGCGACGTGATGGGGTTGGTGAAGACATTGATCACCAACGTCCGGTTCAGCAGCAGCACGACGCCTGCCAGGATCAGGAGTGCCCAGACCCCGAGCGTGACGCGCAACGCGATCCGGCCCAGCCTCCGGTCACCGGCCACGAGTTGGGCACTTCCCGGCACCAGCAGCGTCAGGAGGACCAGCACAAACGCCCGTTTGGTGCGGACCGGCGGAGACGCGCTGGCCGGGTAACGGACCGGATCAGTCAAAATCGCTCCGGTGCTTGGCTGCTGTGTGCTGCTGGCCATATCCGCCGCCCTAACGGCTGCCCCGACGGGAGCTGGACCCGTCAGGGAAGACCTCGCTCACTTTTTGCCGCAGGTTGGCACCCTTGCGGGAGGCGACGGCGTTGAGGTCGGCGGCGAAGTCCAGGAGGTCGGCGCGCAATGACGCGGCGAGTTCGTCCGTGCCGGAGGCAAGCATCCGTACGGCCAGGAGCCCGGCATTGCGTGCACCGCCGATGGATACTGTGGCCACCGGGACACCCGCAGGCATCTGGACGATGGACAGCAGGGAGTCCATGCCGTCAAGGGTCTTTAACGGAACGGGCACACCGATGACGGGCAGGGGCGTGACGCTGGCCAGCATGCCCGGCAGGTGCGCAGCGCCGCCGGCTCCGGCGATGATGACCCGCAGCCCCCGCTCGTGCGCCGTCTGGCCATAGCGGATCATCTCGGTCGGCATCCGGTGTGCTGAGACGACGTCGGCTTCGAACGGAATGCCGAATTCGGCGAGGGCGTCGGCCGCCGCTTCCATGACAGGCCAGTCCGAGTCGGAGCCCATGACCAGGCCCACCAGGGGGCTGGCAGCGGGACCGGCGGCTGGGGTGGCTTCGGCGCTCATGCGTTCTCCTCGAAAATAGGGGAAGGTTCCTCGGCACCGGCACGTCCATCACGGATGATGGCGGCCACCGCCGTTGCCCGGCGCCTGACCGAGTCAACGTCCGTCGTCGAACTTCCCACCAGGTTGACATGGCCGATCTTACGTCCAGGCCGCACGGATTTGCCGTAGCAGTGGACTTTGGCGGCCGGCTCGCTGGCGAGGGCCATCGGATAGGCCGAGAAAAGGTCCTGGTTTTCCCCGCCCAGGAAGTTCTTCATCACGGTCACGGGGGCCAGCGCATCGGTGGCACCCAGCGGCAGGTTCAGGACCGCGCGCAGATGCTGTTCGAACTGGCTGGTAATGGAGCCGTCCTGGGTCCAGTGACCGGTGTTGTGCGGCCGCATGGCCAGTTCGTTGATCAGGAACCCGGCGCCGGCACCGGGCGTCTCGAAAAGTTCAACAGCAAGGACACCGGTGACGTTGAGCTCCGCCGCGATGCGCAGCGCGGCGTCCTCGGCAGCGGCGGCAACCTCCAGGGGAATGTCCAGTGCGGGGGCGATCACCTCGTCACAGACCCCATCCACCTGGATGGTGTGGACCACGGGCCAGGCCCGGGCTTCGCCGTCCGGGGTCCGCGCCACCAGAGCCGACAGTTCGCGGGTGAACTCCACCTTCGCCTCGGCCAGCAGGGGACTCATGGCGGCGAACCACTCTTCGGCACCGGCCGCCTCGTCGGCGGACGAAATGATCCGGACGCCCTTGCCGTCGTAACCGCCGCGCGGCATCTTCAGTACCACGGGCCATCCCGTTTCCTCGCCGAAGCTGACCAGGTCCGCGACACCGGCCACGGACGCCCAGGCGGGGTTGGGCAGTTCCAACCGGTCGATAGCGGCGCGCATGACCAGTTTGTCCTGGGCGTGGACCAGGGCGTCAGGTCCGGGCTGGACATTGACCCCGGCTTCCTGGAGAGCCCTGAGGTGCGCCGTGGGCACATGCTCGTGGTCAAAGGTCATCACATCAAGGCCCCGGGAAAAGTCCAGGAGAGTTTGCAGGTCCTTGTAATCGCCCACCGGCGTGGCCGGTACGGCAGACACCGCGGAAACGTCGTCGCCTTCAGCGAGGACACGGAGTTCGAAGCCGAGTGCTGTAGCGGCAGGGGCCATCATTCGCGCAAGCTGGCCGCCGCCAACTACACCTATTACTGGAAAAGTCACGTATGCCAGCCTACCGAAGACGCGCCGAATCCCGCTTTTCCGGCCCGGCAGGACAAGGATATTTTCCGCTGCGGGACCGGGAGCAGGGGCAGTCCGGGGCCGGTCCAAAGCTTTGGGGGCTAAAATAGGTCCTTGGCCGAGTGGCCCACAGTTCGGACGGCCATGGAGGGTCATGTTTAGCGCACTTGCAGATCGTATCCGGGGGCTTGCCTCGCTCTTCTGGCGGGAAGTGGCCAAATTCGGGGCCGTAGGCGGTGTGGCATTCGTCATCGATAATGGGCTGACGTATTACCTGATGCACGGCCCGATGTCAGACAGCGAAGCAAAGGCGCGCTTCGTCGGCGCCACCGTGGCCACCGTCTTCTCGTGGGTTGCAAACCGTTTCTGGACTTTCCGGCACCGTCGCCAGGCCAACGTGCTTCGCGAATTCGTCATGTTCGTCATCATCAACGGCATCGGGATCGGGATCTCCACCGGGTTCACCGCGCTGGCCAAGTACGGGATGGGCGTCGACGACAAGAACCTGCTGTTCCTGGCGGGGGTCGCCGGCATCCTCGTCGCCACGGTGGTCCGCTTTTTTGCCTACCGCTTCCTGGTCTTCAACCAGGAACTGGACCAGGAACCCGAGTTCTCCCACGACCACGAACTCATCGAAGCCCATCCGCACCGCCAGCCCGCACGCGCGGAACGTCCGGCTTCCACGCCTGTCGACGGTGGCCCGAAGGCCTAGGACCCGCCGCTGCTAGCTGCCGTGGATGCGTTCGTCGGCCAGCAGTTTGTCCGTGAGTGCAACATCCGGGTGGGTCAGGACCACAGAACCGCCGTGCTGCCAGGCTCCCAGCGCGTTGGACAGCACCCACTCGAGCCCTTTGCCGGCGGGAATGTGGAGGCGGACGCCTTCCTCATGGGCCGCACCAAAATCCGTGAGCAGGTCTTTGTGTTCCACCGGGCGCCCGTCGCCGGTCAGAAGCGCACGGGCTGAGGGGTCCGGATCCGCGTGCGCCATGAACACGTCCCCGTGGGACCGCACCTCCGCCGCGTAGTCGATGCAGCCGCCCGGGAGGGTGCCTGCCCAGCGCATGGCGAGGGCAGGCAGCGCAACTGCAATCACGGGATCGTGCCCATTCATTGCTTCGCCAGGCGTGTCGGTCACCAGGAAGTCTGCCGGGCCGCCGTCGAGCACCGCTTCCAGGCCGAGCTGCCAGCCCGCCAGTGCCCAGACCAGGGCTTTCCAGTGCGCCGGAAGAGCAAGCCCGAGCCGCATGCCCGGCTCCGCGTCGAGCTCGTCCTGCAGCAGGTTGCTGGTCTTGGCCACCCAGTTGTCCAGGACCCGCCCCGACAATTCCACGCGTTCCGAATCCGGCCCGTACCAGGTCAGGCGCGGTGCCGTGGAGTTGCCGGAGCGGAGGCTGCCCATCAGGTTGATGGCGGGGATCGATGTCATGGCTTCATCCTGCCATCCTGGAATCCCCCGGGGCACCAGCGGGGAGGCGCTGTTCCCCATCCGCCGCCCACGTGATGTTTATCACTCCGGCTACTAAGCGTGCTTGCTATTTTTGCGTACAGCGGGTATTTTCCCCGTGGTGGCGCTGTTTTTGTGGCTTTCCCGCCCGGAAAGTGCCGCTTCGGGCCCGCGCCACGCCGAGGCCGGCAAAAAACCCGGGCGTGGCGTGCGCAAAGTTCTCAGGTTTCACTGTCTATTATTCCGGCGACGGCTTGACTCGCCCTAGTTACACGCGTGTAATTAGGTATCTAAAGCAATTGCGCAAATACCGGCACACAACCGAGTGTCCACGTATGAAGGCAGTGGCTGCAACGTCAGGAGGGTCGCCGTGGGGCAAGCAGAGCGTATCCAGGAAGATGCCGTCGTAGCCGGCCAGGCAACGGCAAAGTACCGTGCACGGGGAGTGCCAAGCGATTGGTACGTAGACCCCGCCGATCCTGATGCGGCGGAGCGGTACAAGAGGAATGCCGGCAGTGTCCTCGAGGACCAGGCCACTGCGTTCCTCGCGGCGCACGAGGCCTTGCTGGACGGTGCGGAGGCGGAGGAAGATCTGGATCCGCCCATGGAGCTGGCCGCCCGGAGCGCGCAGCCAGTATGGATCGGGCTGCCCCTCCAGCAGGATTTCGACGACGAAGGCGAACTTGGCTGGCAGACTGACGCCTTGTGCGCCCAGACTGACCCGGAGGCGTTCTTCCCGGAAAAGGGCGGTTCCACCCGCGACGCCAAGAAGGTCTGCGGCGCCTGCAACGTAAGGTCGCAGTGCCTGGAGTACGCGCTGGCCAATGACGAACGGTTCGGCATCTGGGGAGGCCTTTCCGAGCGTGAGCGCCGGCGGCTTAGGAAGCGAGCGATCTAATTCTTCAGGATGTCCATGTCACTGCCGTTGTGGTCGCCCACAATGGCAGTGCCTATCTGCCCAGAACCCTGTCTGCCTTGGCTGGCCAAACCCGGCCAGTTGACCGCGCCATCGGCGTGGATGCCGATTCCACCGACGACTCCTCCAACCTGCTACGGGAATACCTGGGCGACGCCAGCGTCCTGGCCTGCCCCCGGTCCAAGGGCGGCATGGGCGCGGCCATTTCCGCGGGGCTCGCCGGGCTGGTTCCTCCGGCCGGAGCGGGTGGCGGTGACAGGGCGGAATGGATCTGGCTGCTGCACGACGACGCCGCGCCGGCGCCGGAAGCACTCGCTGAACTCCTGGGGGCCGTGGAGCGTGCGCCCTCAGTGACCGTGGCCGGCTGCAAGCAGCTCGACTGGCACTCGCCGCGGCGACTCATCGACGTCGGTCTCTCCACCAGCCGGTGGGCTGAGCGGCTCACCCTGATTGACGCCGACGAGATGGACCAGGGCCAGTATGACGGCCGCACCGACACTTTCGCCGTCAATTCCGCGGGAATGCTGGTCCGCCGGGACGTCTGGGAACAACTGGGCGGTTTCGACCCCGCCTTGCCGGGCAGCGGAGACGACGTGGATTTCTGCTGGCGGAACCGGCTCGCCGGCCACCGGGTGGTGGTGGTACCCGCCGCCCGCATGTTCCACGTAGCGCACCGGCCCCATGCCCTGGGCAACCCGGCAGCAGCCCGCAAGGCGCAGGTACACCTGCGGCTCAAGCACAGTCCCCTCTGGATGGTGCCGGTCCACGGCCTTGGCGCGCTTCTGGGCAGCCTCTTCAAACTCGTCTTGAGCATCGTCGTCAAGGATCCCGGCCACGGCATCTCCCAGCTCCTGGCCACCTGCGCGGCCCTGGGCAGGCCGCAAGCCGTGGCCAAGGGCCGGAGGGCGGCCAAGCGGACGCGGCGGATCCGACGCTCGGTGATCCGTAAGCTGCAAACCCCGCGCCGCGAAGTGTGGAGCCACCGCCGGTCCCTGATGGAGGCGCTGGGATCGGACGGATCCGGCGCTGACCACCTGGTGCAGGATCCGCTCGCGCATCAGCCCACCGGCGACGCCGCCGATGATTTTGCCGCCCTCGCCACCGCCAAGAGGGGATGGGTGGGCAATGGGGCCCTGGCTGCCGTCATCATCGCGTCAGCCGCCTCCCTCCTGGCCCTGACCGGCCTGTTCCGTGCCGGTGCCGTGACCGGCGGCGGCCTGATTCCGGTGTCGGCCGGCCTGGGGGACATCTGGCACAACGCCTCCAGCTGGTGGATCAGCCTTGGCGCCGGACTTCCCGGCCACGGCGACCCCTTTGACTACGTGCTGTGGATCATCGGCGTCCTGGGCGGCGGCGATGCCAACCCTGCCATGCCCTGGCTGCTCCTTCTGGGCGCACCGCTCTCCGGACTCACCGCCTGGTTTGCTGCGGGCGGGCTGACGGTCCGGCGCCGGCTTCGCCTCGCGGCGGCCATCTTCTGGGCGGCCGCGCCGGCCCTGCAGGTTGCCCTCAACCAGGGGCGCGCCGGCGCGCTCATAGCGCACATTATGATTCCGCTGGTGGTCCTGGGCCTGCTTCGCGCTACCGGTTCAGCCGTAGGCCACGGCCGCTTCAGCCTGGATTCCCCTGCCGATGCCCGGCCCGCGGACCAACCACCCGCCAAAGCGGGAGTCAACGGCATGCCGTCCTGGACAGCCGCAGCCGCAGCCGGCCTCGCGCTGGCCGTCGCCTCAGCCTCGGCGCCCTCCCTGCTTCTCCCGGCCGTTGTGCTCATCGTCCTCTGCGGCGTCCTGCTGGGCCGGCGCGGGCGGACAGTGTGGTGGGCCCTGCTGCCCAGTGCGGCCCTGTTCGTCCCGTTCGCACTGTCCACCCTCGACCGGCCGCGTGCCCTCCTGGCCGACCCCGGCCTCCCGCTTGGATTCGATGCCGCGCCATTGTGGCAGCAAATCATCGGACAGCCGCTGGCATTCGACCCCGCCGGCGGCCTGCAGGGACTGGGATTATTCGCCGCCGGGGCGGTGCCTTGGGCGCTGCTGATGGCACTCCTCATTGCGGTTCCGGTACTGGTTCTGGCCGTCATTGCCCTCTTCTTCCCGGGACGCACGGCCCCGGCGGTGCGATGGTTCTGGGTTGCGGCGCTGGTGGCCCTGGCCGGCGGATGGCTGACCAGCCATGTGGCCACGGGCATCAATGCGGATTCCCTGGTGACCCCCTTCCCCGGGCCGGCAGTCTCGGCCGCCTCCTTTGCCCTGCTGTCCGCCGCCGTACTGGGAGCCGGCCAGGTCATGTCCGCCGTGGACCGAAAGGCCGCTGCCGGGTCCAAGGCCAACACTGCGGCGCGCGCCGGGCTGGCGTTGGGCCTGGTTGTACTCCTGGCCGGACCGTTGGCCGGCATGGCCGCCTGGTCTGCACAGAACCTGTTGCGTCCGGCCGCAGTTCCCCCGTCCCCGTCGGCGGCAGGCGGCACTTCCGTTCCATCCGGTTCCGGGACCGGGGGAGAGCTGGGCGCCCCGCGGCTGGTGGAGGCCGCGAACCCACGATCGCTTCCTGCTACGGCCATCGACCGCGGCACCGGGCCCGAACAGACCCGCACCCTGCTCATCAGCACCGGTGAGGACGGCACCTACAAAGCTTCCCTGATGCGGGGGGCCGGCACCACGCTCGACAACCTTTCGGCCATTGCCTCCGCCCGCAACATCATCGGTGGTCCCGGTGCGGAAGAGGTTCGTGACGACGACGACGTCACAGCCGCTGTCCGCCGCGTCGTGGCCACGCTTGTTGCCGGGCAGGGAGTGGACCCCCGTGCCGACCTCGAACAGCTTGGCGTGGGGTTCGTGGTGCTGCGGGCCGCGGACACTGCAGCGCAGCTGACGGCCAGCCGCATGGATGCAGTACCCGGCCTGGTGGCTGTGGGGCAGACCGACGTCGGCTGGCTGTGGCGCATCAGCCCGTCGAACCAGGCGGTCCTGCAGGCTGCAGATGTCGCCCACCGTGTCCGCATCGTGGATCCACGGGGTGCCACCACAACCTCCATCCCCTCGGGTACGGACGGGGTTGACGCTGCCGTACCGTCCGGCGCTGAAGGCCGGCTGGTGGTCCTCGCCGAGCGGGCAGACCCGGGCTGGAGTGCCTGGCTCGATGGCCGCAAGCTGACTTCCACGACCTCCGGCTGGTCACAGGCCTTCACCCTTCCGGCCTCGGCCGGCCAGCTTACGGTCCGCTACGAAAACCCGTGGGCTTTTTGGACCGCTGCCGGCCAGATCACGGTGATCGGCCTCACCGTCATCCTCGCCATCCCGATGCCGACGCAACGGCCGCGGACCGGACTCTCCCGCGACGAGGGCTCCCTGCGTAAGGAACACCAACATGCATGAGCAGACTCCGCCGGTGGCCGCCGAGGCTCCGGCCCCGGTCCACGCACCGGCCACAGTCCACGGGGGAAACGGCGGGGATGCCAAGCCGTCCGACGGCGGTTCAACCCGGGTGCCGCGCGGCAGGGGCCGGGCAGCCTCGGTGGCCGGAGTGGCGGCAGGGGTTCTCATCCTCGCCGGCGCCGGAGCCGTGGTGGCCGCCGGATCACTGGTGCAGGGGCCGGCGTCGAGCCGTGTTCTTCCAGCCGCCGAGGCAGCTGTGCCGGCAGGAGCCAGCGTTGGCGTGTGTCCCGGCCCCGCGAGGCTGTTGGAAGGTACGGGCACAGGTACTGATGCCCAGTTCCGGCCGGAGTCGGCCACCGCCGCGACCAAGGTCACCGCCGCCGTGCTCGGCGCGGGCGGCGTACTGCCCGCGAGCCGCCTGACCCGCCTGGACGGGGGAGCCGTCGTCGAGATCGCCAAGGACGCGGGGCAGGCTCCCACTGCCGGTGCACCGCAGGAGCTCCTCGCCGGAGTGGTGGCCGACCGGGCTGCGGACCAGGTCAACGTACTCAGCGCCAATGCGGTGGCCAACCAGAACGCATCGGCCGCAGGTGCCATGAGATACACCGCCACCGACGGCGACCTGCAAGGTAGCGCCGCGGCCACCTGCGGACAACCTTCGAACGACCAATGGCTGGCAGGAGCCAGCACCACGGTGGGCCGCACGTCCGTCCTGGCCCTGACCAACGCGTCCAGCACCCCTGCCACGGTGAGCCTTGAGTTGTACGGTGGCGCAGGGCAGATCCAGGCGCCGGGCAGCCGTGGCCTGCTGGTGGCGCCCGGCACCACGCGCAGCGTCGTTCTCGCCGGCCTGGCGCCCAACGTTCCGCAGCTCAGCGTGCGCGTCCGCAGCGCCGGTGGTCCTGTGGCTGCGTCGATCCAGCAAAGCGTCCTGCGCGGCCTGACTCCGGGCGGGGTGGACTTCATTGCGCCGGGGGCGGCTCCGTCTGTCCGCCAGGTGGTGACGGGCGTGGATATCCAGGACCCGGCCGGGGTCGCCGCGCTGACGTCCCGCAGTGGCTACGGGGATGCCGCGCCGGCGCTCCAACTGACGGTTCCGGGTGCTTCCGACGCCGTAGTGGAGATCAAACTGTACGGACGGGGCGGCCAAGCCGCGCTTCCCTCCGGCGGTGTGGTCACCGCAAAGGCCGGCTCCGTCACCGAAGTATCCCTGGCGGGAGTTCCGGCCGGCCAGTACACCATCGCCGCCTCATCGGACGTTTCCTTCGTGGCAGCCGCACGAATGAGCCGCGGTCTCCAGGCCGGGCAACCCTCGGATGTGGCCTGGGCGGGCTCCGCCGTGCGGCTGGGCAGCCAGCACGTTGTTCCCGTCCCCAAAGGCGGCCTCCGTCAGCTGGTGTTCGGGGCACTGGACACGAGGGCCACCATCACCTACGCCCCCATCACCGCCGACGGCAAGGTGCGGGCGGCCGCCACCGCGGACATCGCCGGCGGAACCACCGCCACCATCACCGTTCCGGAGCAAGCCGAGGGTGCTGACGTCGTGGGTTATGTGGTGTCGGCTTCGGGAGATGCCGCCTACGGTGCCGTGCTCCTGGGGCAGGACGGGCGCAACGACATCTCCAACCTGGCCTTCCTGCCGGCCGCCGCCGGACAGGAAACCGTCCCGGTCACCCTGGGCTATTAGGAGCCTCGGCAGCCAAGACCAGCCGGGTCAGCCCCGGGGGAGGGGCCGCCCCGCGGCAATCGTCGGGCCCGGGTCAGTAGCGGCGTCGGTAAACGGGGTCCAGGGTCTCCGGTGCCACTCCGAGCATTTCCGCCGTATGCTCCACCACGACGTCGTGGACCAGGTCCTGGAGCTCTTCGACGCTGGAGCATGCCTGCTCAACCACGCGGCGGTACACGGTAATCATGGGGCCATCCCCACCGGCGGCGGGACTGTAGGCCCCCATGGGCGGTGTGGTGCCGTTGGCAGCCAACTGTTCGAGGTCTGCCGGAATTTCGTCGACGCCGAACCTGACGCCGTCAAGGGTCTTGCCCCAGATGTCATGGAGCCGCTGCGCGGAGTCCAGCACCAGGTCGTCGAAGCGGTCGCCACGGGTCCGGTAACCGGGGTGGGTGGGGAGCATCACTTCGCCGCGAAGGCCGCGTCCGTGGCGGTTACGGCGCCGCCGCATAAAGCTCCTGCCGGTGGTTTCCATGCCCGGCGCGGCCGTGGCATCCGGGTCAGCCAACAGGACCGAAAAACCTGATTCATGGTTCGATGACTGCATATATTGACTCTAAACCCGGGGGCGGATTTACGCGATATATTCACTTGGCGTCCCGGGCGCGTCGGGAGGGCCGCCAATGCGCGGCTTTCGCGGGATATGGGGGTAGTCTGTGATGTCGTGGGAGCTATCCGTCAGTGTTCAAGGTCCGCCTGCCGCCAGTCGGCGGTAGCCACCTTGACGTACGTGTATGCGGACTCCACCGCCGTCCTGGGGCCGCTGGCCACCTATGCCGAGCCGCACTGCTACGACCTCTGTGAACAGCACGCGGGCTCGCTGACGGTTCCGCGTGGCTGGGAAGTGTTGCGGCTGGCCATGCCTTCCACCCCGCAGCAGCCCGGGCCGGATGACCTCCTGGCGCTGGCAAACGCCGTCCGGGATGCCGCGGCGCGCCCCTCGGAGCCTCAGCCGTCCGCCCAGCGCGGCCCCCATTCCGCCCTCGAAGCGCCGGCAGGTACCGAAGGGACCCGGCGGGGGCACCTGCGGGTCCTCCGGGAACCTTCCTGACCGGCATCTGGCGGTAGGCTGGTTGCTGCACATCTTTTCCGCTACCGGCGCGAGCGCGCCCGCCAGGGAGCAAGAACACATGCCAAAGATCAGTCCCGAGCTGTTGTCCGTCCTGCGCTGCCCCGTGACCGGCTCGCCCCTGGTCCAGGAAGGCGAAGAACTGGTGGCCACCGGCGCAGATGAAGCCGGGGTCAGGAACCGGTACGCCATTGAAGACGGGATTCCGTTGCTGCTTCCGCCGGAACTGCTGGCCGCAGCGGCGACGGCGGGCTCGGACCAGCACGATCCTGCCGCGGCGGGGCAATAGATCCAACTCCATCAGCCCGCACAGAGAAAAAGCAGAACGGGGACCAGGGCCCCGGACCAAGCAAAGGACCATTCATGACTTTTGAGTACAAAGTTGCCGACATTTCCCTGGCGGAAGCCGGACGGCACCAGATCCGCCTGGCGGAGCACGAAATGCCCGGCCTGATGTCCTTGCGCGAAGAGTTTGGACCGACGCAGCCGCTCAAGGGTGCCCGGATCGCCGGCTCCCTGCACATGACGGTGCAGACGGCGGTGCTGATCGAGACGCTCACCGCGCTGGGCGCCGAGGTCCGCTGGGCCTCCTGCAACATCTTCTCCACCCAGGACGAGGCCGCAGCGGCAGTAGTTGTGGGCAAGGGCACCGTTGAAGACCCGCGGGGCGTGCCCGTGTTCGCCTGGAAGGGCGAGACCCTCGAAGAGTACTGGTGGACGGCCGAACAGATCCTCACCTGGCCCGGTGCCGAGTCCAACCCCGAGCTGGGTCCCAACATGATCCTGGACGACGGCGGCGACGCCACAATGCTGGTCCACAAGGGCGTTGAGTTCGAGGCCGCGGGCAATGTCCCCTCCGCCGACCCCGAAGACTCCGAGGAGTACGGCATCTTCCTCGAGGTGCTCCGCCGCTCCCTCGCTGCGGACCCGAAGAAGTGGACGCGCACGGCAGCTACCATCAAGGGCGTCAGCGAAGAAACCACCACCGGCGTCCACCGCCTGTACCAGCTCGCGGACCAGGGCAAGCTGCTGTTCCCGGCCATCAACGTCAATGACTCAGTCACCAAGAGCAAGTTCGACAACAAGTACGGCATCCGCCACTCCCTGCCTGACGGTATCAACCGTGCCACCGACGTGCTCATGGGCGGCAAGGTCGCCGTCGTCTGCGGTTACGGCGACGTCGGCAAGGGTGCCGCGGAGGCCCTCCGCGGCCAGGGCTCACGGGTAATCGTCACCGAGATCGATCCCATCTGCGCGCTGCAGGCAGCCATGGACGGCTACCAGGTGGCCAAGCTGGAATCGGTCCTGGCCAAAGGTGACATCTTCATCACCACCACGGGCAACAAGGACGTCATCATGGCCCGGCACATGACGGGCATGAAGAACAAGGCCATCGTGGGCAACATCGGCCACTTCGACAACGAAATCGACATTGCCGGGCTGGCCCGCGTTCCCGGCGTGAAGAAGGTTGAGATCAAGCCGCAGGTCCACGAATGGGTCTTCGATGCCGGCAGCGATGCCGAGCGCTCCATCATCGTGCTCTCCGAAGGCCGGCTCCTCAACCTGGGCAACGCCACGGGCCACCCGTCCTTCGTGATGAGCAACTCCTTCGCCAACCAGACCATCGCGCAGATCGAGCTGTGGACCAAGAAGGACCAGGACGAGTACGGGAACAAGGTGTACGTCCTGCCCAAGGTCCTGGACGAAAAGGTGGCGCGCCTGCACCTGGACGCCCTGGGCGTGGAGCTTACCGAGCTGACCAAGGACCAGGCTGAATACCTGGACATCGACGCTGCCGGCCCCTACAAGCCTGAGCACTATCGTTACTGACACGTAAGGGCCCGGGCGCCGCAACGCGCCCGGGCCGTTATTTTCTGAACGTAGGATCAACACTATGGAGCCTGAGGTAAAGCCCCGCCGCCGGGGGAGCGTGACGAAAATTCTCGCCGTCGCTGCCGTGTGTGTCCTGGCTGCCGTGGGCGGAGTTTTCGCCGCCGTCGCGCCGGGCCTTGCAGGCGGTCCGCTCGAATCGGAAGCCGCCTCCGCACTGCGGACGACGCCCGGCATCGCTTCCCCCGTGGTGCCTCCGGTGACGCTGGATGCGGCGCCGGCCAACGGCGCCAAGCAGGTCAACCCTGCGGCACCGGGTTCCCTGAAAGTGGCCAACGGGACCATCCAGCGCGTTACCCTCACCAGCACCGCCGGGAAGATCGTCGAGGGCAGCATCGACCCCAACGGCACGGCATGGTCCGCCTCCGGCCCCCTGGAGTTCAACACCGACTACAGCTACACCTACGTGGTCAAGGACTCTGCCGGACGCGAAACCAGCACCACCCAGGCCTTCAACACAGTCTCCAGCTCGCATGAGGCGGACGCCGCCATCTACCCGCTCAACGGCATGAAGGTAGGCGTAGGACAGCCCCTGCAGATCATTTTCAGTGAGCCGGTGGTCAACCGCGACGCCGTGGAAAAGGCCATCAAAATCACCACCACGGCGGGCCAGAGCGGTGCTTTCCACTGGTACAGCGACACCATGGTCCGGTACCGGCCCGAAAACTTCTGGACGGCCAACTCCACCATCACCATGGACATGCAGCTCTTCGGTGTCGACCTGGGCAACGGCCAGATCGCGAACTTCAACAAAAAGGTCAACGTCTCGATCGGAGACAAGAAAGTGGCGGTCGCTGACGCCACCGCCCATACGTTCACGCTCAGCATCAACGACCAACCCGTCAAGACCCTGCCGGTCAGCATGGGGGACAAGCGGTTCCCTTCGGCCAAGGGATACGCGGTGCTGATGGAAAAGAACCGGTTCGACCACTTCCGTGCCTCCACCATCGGCCTGAAACCCGGTGACCCCGCCTACTACGGGGAAGCCGACGTTGAATACACCATTCGCCTCACCCTGAGCGGCGCCTACATCCACCAGGCACTTGAATCCGCCTACCCCTATATCGGAAACACCAACGTCTCCCACGGCTGCATCGGATTCCTGCCGGATGGCGCAGCCTGGGTGTTCGACAATATGGGAACCGGAGACGTGGTCCAGATCATCAACACCGAGGGCGATTACGCGGCCAACACCGACGGCTATGGCGACTGGAACATCCCGTGGAACGAGTACGCCAACTGAATCACTTGCTGAACGGGAGCCGCTGGAGCCGTTGACCCACCTCGGTATTCCGGTGGCGCGACTCTGAAAGCCTGGTGAATTCCCGGTTCCGCCGTTCTGCCACGACGGCGGCGAGGAAGTCGTCAGGCCCGGTCCCCGGCGGCGGGGCGGGTGATACGTGCGCCGAGAGTTCAGCGGCGATCGCCGCCGCCATCCCCGCCCTGGACTGCGGCGCCATCCGGCCGGCCTGGCGGATGAACTGCGCGGCCCTGCGCGCCGTGGCGTCCGGGATCCGGCCAATGTCCGCGGCCCCTGCCCAAGGCTGCAGGTGGGGCGGCACGAACACTCGGATTGCTTCGTCGGCGGGCACCCGGCTGCGGATCGCGTAGGTGCCGGCCAACATGTCGCCCAACCGGCGCGATTTGTCACTGAAAAGCGCTACGGCACACGCCAGGCCGCCGAACGTCAGGTAGATTTCGAGGAATCCGGTAAGCCCCCGGATCAGGGCGTGCCGGAACCTGATGCTGCCGCCGTCCTCGCGGACAACCCGGAGGCCGGTGGCCAGCTTGCCCAGCGACCTGCCCCGGCTCAGGGCCTCGACGCCCACCGGGACGACGACGAGGCAGAACACCGCTGCGGCCAGGGTCAGGGCACGTGCGGCGGCCTCGTCCAGGCCCTTGCCGGCGGCGGCCAGGCCAAACATGAATCCCACCAGGAGGACCACATGGAAGACGACGTCGATGACCAGGCCCAGTGCGCGGGCGGCGAAGGTGGCCGGCCGAAGTTCGAGGACGACTGCCTCGCCGGTGATGATCGGACTCACTGCGTCCCTGCCCTTCGCAGCTGGTGATGCGGAGGACCGCATGGTGTGGACGGTCAAAGTCTAATGCCGGGCGCTAGGCTGTAGCCGTGGATATGGACGCCTTCTCCGCCGTCAATGGGGACAAGTGGTCGCGGCTGAAGGAGCTCGCGGCCAAACGCAGGCTCACGGGCGCAGAGGCCGATGAACTGCTGGCCCTGTACCAGTCCGCGTCAGGGCACCTGTCGCTGGTCCGCTCCATTGCGCCCGAGAGCGCATTGTCCGCCTCCCTCTCCGCCACGCTCGCCCTGGCCAGGACCCGCTTCACCGGTGCGAGGTCCAACGCCACGGCCGACCTCGCAAGGTTCTTCGTGGTGGCCCTGCCGGCGGCGCTGTACCGCCTGAGGTGGCTCACCCTGGCCTGCGGAGGAGTATTCGTCCTTGTCGCTGCCGCCTACGCGGCGTGGATCGGGACGTCCCCGGAAGCGCTCCGGGCCGTGGCGTCTGAGACTGCCGCAGCGCAGTACGTCGACCAGGACTTCATCAACTACTACTCGGAGAATCCGGCAGCGTCCTTCGCCGGTGCGGTGTGGACCAACAACGCCTGGATCTGCGCGCAGGCGGTGGCACTCGGTATTACCGGGGTTTGGGTGCCGATGATCCTGTTCAACAACGCCCAAGGAGTGGGCATCGCGGCCGGGATCTTCGCGTCGGCCGGTAAATCCGACGTCTTCTTCAGCTACATCCTGCCGCACGGCCTGATGGAGCTCACCGCTGTGTTCGTGGCCGCGGCCGCGGGCCTGCGGATCTTCTGGGCAATGGTCTCACCGGGCCCGCGGACCAGGAGCCGCGCCGTCGCGGAAGAGGGCAGGTCTCTGGTCACGGTGGCCCTGGGACTGGTCCTGGTGCTGTTCGTCTCGGGCCTGGTGGAAGGCTTCGTCACCCCCAGCCCGCTGCCGGCCTGGGCCAGGATTGGCATCGGTGCGGCGGTTCTTTCGGCTTACTGGGTCTACGTCCTGGTGTGGGGCCGGCGGGCCTTCCTGGCCGGCGAACGCGGTGACCTCCGCAGCGAAGACGCCGGGTACACGGAAATCGCTGCCTGAATCGTTGTAATCCAGCCGGGGTGGTTCCTCGCCCGGCAGAAGTTCCGGAAGGTAGGCTCGAGGGCAGAATGAATCGCGCCGGCAGACTGGGACCGGTGCGGAACCCGACGGAAGTGACGCTGCTGTGAACGACGAAACACCGGCCCGCGCCAAAAGCGATGCGCCGCAGCCGGAACCACTCCTGGACAGCTCCGGGGATTCCGACGAGCCCGCGTTTTCCTGGCTGGCGCCTGCCGGCGGCAAGAACTCCGGCCGGGAAGAAGCCGTGGAAGAAACCAAAGCACCGCAGCCTGACAGCAGGGCCGGCCGCAGGGCGGCGGAAACCGCCGTCGGCTCCTCAAGCGCCGGATCGTCAGGGGCCGGGACCCCGGCCGCCGCGTCCACGCCGGAAGCTGCCGGCACCTCCGCCGATGAGCCCCGCGGAAGCGCCGGCCCGCAGGTGTTCAAGGAGCCATTGCCTACCTCCGCCCTGCATGTCCGCCCGCCCGAGGAAGAAGTGGAGCGCCGCAACGCCCAGCGTGAAAGCGCCGCCAACGCCAAGCCCGTGGCGCCCCGCGTCATGCAGGTCCTGCTGGCCATCATCTCTCCCGTGATCCTCCTCATCCTGGCCGTCCGGGCCGTGACCAGCCCGCTCTTCCTGTGGGTGGAGTACAACCGTCCCGGCTTCCCCGGCGACGGATACGGCTTCAGCAGCGACGACAGGATGACCTACGGTTCCTATGCCGTGGACTACCTGAGTAATTGGGCCGGCCCGCGGTACCTGGGAGACCTGGTGCAGCGCGGCGGCGAAAAGCTCTTCAAGGACGGCGAAGTCAGCCACATGGCGGACGTCAAGGTGGTCATCCTCTCCACCTTCGGCGCCGGCACAGCGCTGCTCATCCTCGCCCTGATCGCCATCTTGTACCTCCGCAAGCGCAGCACCGGTGGGATCCGGCGCGCCCTCTTCGCCGGTTCGATCATCACCCTGGTGCTCATCCTGGGCCTGGGTACGCTGGCGGCCCTGGGCTGGCAGCAGTTCTTCACCGAATTCCACCGGATCTTCTTTGCCGACGGGTCCTGGACCTTCAGCCTGGACGACACCCTGATCCGGTTGTTCCCGAGCCAATTCTGGATTGATGCCGGCATCGGAATCGGCGGCATGGTGCTCCTGGCGTCCATCATTACGCTGGTGCTGACCTGGCCCGCCCGCCGCCGTCGCGGTATTGTCCGGGAAGAAACAAGCGCCGCCGCGGAACCGGCAACGGTGGATCAGCCGTAGATCCTGGCGATCTCCGCCTGGTACTCCTTGACCACGGCGGCACGCTTCAGTTTCAACGACGGCGTCAGGTGCCCGGATTCCACGCTGAATTCGGTATTGAGCAGCGTAAAAGTCCGCACCGACTCGGCCTTGGACACCAACTGGTTGGCCAGGTCCACCGCTTCCTGCACGGCGGCCAGGACCTGGGGATCCCTGGTGGCTTCGCTGAGGGCGAGCGGGGGCAGGCCACGCTCAGCCCGCCAGTTGGCCACGCCTTCCGGATCAAGGGTGAGCAAAGCGGACACGAACGGCTTCCCGTCACCCACCACCACCGCATGGCCCACCAGCTGGTGGGTCCGGATCTTCTCTTCCAGCGGCCCCGGCGCCACGTTCTTGCCGCCCGCGGTGACCAGCAGGTCCTTCTTCCGGCCGGTGACGGTGAGGAAGCCGTCCTTGTCCAGCGCGCCAAGGTCTCCGGTCCGGAAGAAGCCGGCCACGAACGCCTCGGCATTCGCGGCCGGGTTGGCGTGGTAACCCCGGAACACGCCGATTCCCTTGACCAGGATTTCGCCGTCCTCGGCCACACGGATGGTGGTGCCCGGGACGGGGATCCCCACCGTCCCCACTTTGGTGCGGGACGGGGTGTTGGCTGTGCACGGAGCCGTGGTTTCGGTGAGCCCATAACCTTCCAGGACGGGAATGCCCACGCCCCTGAAGAAGTGTGCGTCTTCCGCAGCGAGGGGACTGGCTCCGGATACGGTGTAACCCACCTCGCCGCCCAGCGCCTGCCGCAGGCGGGGATAAACCAGCCGGTCGAACACTGCGTGCCGCACGCGGTTGAGCAGCCCGGGGCCGGGACCCTCTCCGCGGTTCTGCCGGTCCTGCTCCCGTGAGAACTCGATGGCTGCCGCCGAGGCCGCCTCGAACAGCCGGCCCTTGCCCGCCACCGCGGCCTTGTGCGCGGCCGTTGCCCGGACTTTCTCGAAGATCCGGGGCACCACCAACAGGAACGTCGGCCGGAACGAGCCAAGATCCTCCAGCAACTGCGCAGCGCCGGGAGTGTGCCCCAGGGTTGCCCCGGCGGTAAGGCACACCACCTGCACGGCCCGTGCCAGCACATGGGCCAACGGAAGGAACATCAGCGTGCGTGCCTGGTCGTTTTGCAGGATTTCCGGCAGGAACGCAACGATGTTCTTGGCTACCAGTGCGAAGTTCCCGTGCGTGATCTCGCATCCCTTGGGCTTGCCCGTGGTGCCCGATGTGTAAACCAGTGAGGCAAGATCGGCCAGCCCGGCGCGGCTGCGCTGCCGTTCCAGCTCGGCGTCGCTGACTCCGGCGCCGGCAGCCGTGAGGCTGGCAAGGTCCGGGGCCTCGCCGTCGTAATCCATCCGCACCACGTTGACCAGGCGGTCCCTGAGTTCGGCAGAGCCCGCAACAACGCCGGCCACCAGCTGCACCGTGGCGTGGTCGCCGGCGAACACCCGGCGGACCCCGGCGTCCTGGATGATCCACTCCACCTGGCTGGCGGAGGACGTTTCGTAGATGGGCACGGTGACGCCACCGGCGAACCAGATGGCAAAGTCCACCAGGGTCCACTCATAGGACGTGCGGGACATCACGGCCACCGTGTCGCCGGGTTCGAGGCCGCCGGCGATGAGCCCTTTGGCCAGGGCGCTGACGTCCTGGAGGAACTTCTGCGCGGAAACGTCCACCCAGCCGTTTGGGCCCTTGCGCCGGTACAGGGCGTGGGCCGGGTTGGCGGCGTGCTGCTCCAGCAGCAGGTCGGTCACGTTGCTGTTGGCATCAAGCTCAACCAGCAGTTCCGTGCTCGCTTCTCTCACAGCAGGTCTCCGTTTCCGCTGCTACGCCGCGGCGGCGGCTCTAACAGGTCTCTGTTGCCATCCTGCCCTAGATCCAGGATGGCATCCACATCCGGACTTTCCAGTCGACATAGGGGATGACTTCGGCGGTCCAGATCGGGTAGAAGAACGCCGAAAGCAAGACGGCCGCGGCAAGGTAGAGCGCCACCAGGTACAGGCCGGAGCGACGCCGCCAGGGCGGGTCGGTGGCGCGGCCCAGGACGAGGCCCAGGCAATACACCAGGGCAAGGATCAGGAAGGGCTCAAAGGACACCGCGTAGAAGTAGAACATGGTGCGCTCGGGGTACATGAACCACGGCAGGTATCCTGCCGCCACGCCCGCCAGCACCGCGCCCGCTCGCCAGTCCCGGCGGCCCGCCCACCAGAACAGCAGGACCACCAGGGAGATGGCGGCCGCCCACCAGATCAGGGGGTTTCCCACGGACAGGATGGCGGAGGTGCACTTTTCCACGTCGCAGCCCGGGGTGCCCTGCGGCGGGGACTCATAGAAGAACGACGTCGGCCGTCCCATCACCAGCCAGCTCCAGGGGCTTGCCTGGTATGGGTGTTCGGAGCTCAGGCCCTGGTGGAACTTGTAGGCTTCCAGGTGGTAGTGGATGAGGGACCGGACGGAATCGGGAAGCCAACCCCACTCGGTGGAGGGGTTGCTCTCGGCCCAGTGGCGGAAGTAGGCGTTGTCCGAGAGGAACCAGCCAGTCCACGTAGCCGAGTAGACGATGCCTGCCACGGGTACCAACGCGCCGAAGGCGGGGATGCCGTCACGGATGACACCGCCGCTGATCCAGCCCCGGATGCCTGCTGCCCGGCGCGCGTTGAGGTCCCACAGCACCGTGAGGATGCCGAACCCGGCGAGGAAGAAGAGGCCTGACCACTTGGTGCCCACTGCCAGGCCCAGGCAGATCCCGGCGGCGATCCGCCACCAACGGACGCCCAGCCAAGGCCCCGCCAGCAAGGCCCCGCCCGGCGGTTGCCCGCCGTTCGCGGCGGCAGTCCTCGCCAGCCGCGCTGCCAGCCGCCGGCGACCGTCGTCCCGGTCCATGAGCAGGGCGCCGAATGCGGCAAGGATCCAGAATGTCAGGAAGATGTCCAGGAGCGATGTGCGGGACATCACCAGGTGGTGGCCGTCGACGGCGAGGAGCAGCCCCGCGGCGCCCGCCAACGGAAGCGATCGGAACAGTTTCAAGGCGATCAGCGACACGAGCAGTACCGTGAGGGTCCCCGTCAGCGCCGCGGCGAAGCGCCAGCCGAACGGATTGTCCGGCCCGAAGAGCCACATGCCGGCGGCGATCATCCATTTGCCCACCGGCGGATGGACGACGTACTCGGGGGTGTTCAACAGGACATCGGGATTGCCGGTATTGAAGGAGTCGTTGGCCTTGTCCGGCCAGCTCCGCTCGTAACCGCTGATCAGGTAGGAGTACGCATCCTTGACGTAGTACGTCTCGTCGAACACCAGCTTGTGCGGCACCTCGAGGCGGACGAACCGGAGGACCCCGCCGATGAGCGCCGTCAGGACCGGAACCAGGACGAACCACAGGCGCAGCGACGCCGGGTAGTCCCGCCAGGACGAGTGCGCGCCCAGAAGCCGTGCCGTCAGGGCCGGGACGGTAAACGCCTCGTCCGGCCGGCTGATCCATCGATGGGCCTGCTCCTTGCGCTCCACGGCTGGTGCCGCAGCTCCGGCCGGGGACGGCGGCGGGGTGGGTTCACCGGCGCCGGCCGGCCGCGTCGAGGTCTGCGTCACGAGCCCCATGCTACCTTTTGCGGCTGGAAGACCCGGCAGCAGTAGGCTGGGTGGGTGGACCCGAACCCCAGCACCCTTCCTGATCCAGGCCCGTCGACGACGGGACGGATCGTCCTTGCCGCCACCCCGATCGGGAATACCGGTGATGCCTCCGCGCGCCTCGTGGAATTGCTGGGCACCGCCGACATCGTGGCGGCAGAGGACACCCGCCGCCTGCACCGCCTGGTCCAGAGCCTGGGGGTGGAAGTGGCCGGCCGGGTTATCAGCTACCACGAGCACAATGAGGCAACCAGGACGGCCGAGCTCCTTGACCAGGTGCGGGCGGGCAGCACGCTTGTCATGGTGACCGACGCCGGTATGCCGGCGGTCTCAGACCCCGGCTTCCGGCTGGTGGAGGGCGCCATCGCGGCCGGACTTCCGGTCACGGCGGTTCCGGGTCCCTCCGCGGTTCTCACTGCCCTGGCGCTGTCCGGGCTGCCCACGGACAGGTTCTGCTTTGAAGGGTTCCTTCCCCGCAAGGCAGGCGAACGGGCGTCGCGACTGGCTGACCTCTCCGCGGAGCGCCGCACCATGGTGTTCTTCGAGGCCCCGCACCGGCTGGAAGCCATGCTCCGGGCGCTGCGGGAGCGGTTCGGTCCTGACCGGCCCATCGCGGTGTGCCGTGAACTGACCAAGACGTACGAGGAAGTGATCCGCGGAACCATCGGCGAACTCCTCCTGTGGGCGGAAGGTAACGAGGTCCGCGGCGAGATCGCGGTGGTCCTGGGCGGGGCTCCGGAACAGGCGGCCGGGAAGCCGGAGGACCACGTCGCTGCCGTCAACGAGCTGGTGGCCCAGGGCATCAGGCTGAAGGAAGCCGTGGCCGCGGTTGCCGAGGACGTCCGGGTCAGCAAGCGCGAGCTCTACTCGGCGGTCCTCGCCGCCCGCTGATGAGCGCTCCCGGGAGCGCTTCTGCTTCTGTGCAGGTGCACAGTGGCGGACCGATTTAGCAGTGCGCAACGGCGTAGACCGGGGGAGGGGCCCGCAGTAGTCTGGCTGTTAATCAGCCCAATGATCCCGGTCACTCCGGCCGCGGCGCGGGGCTGCCAGAAACCCTACTGACGAGGGAGTCATCGTGACTGTCACTGCACAGCCGGCCGTTACCGCCGAGCGCGAAACCCGGCTTTTGGCCTCCGTTCCCACCGGGCTGCTCATCAACGGTGAGTGGCGCGACGCCGCTTCGGGCAAGACGTTCGACGTCGAGGACCCCGCTACCGGGAAGGTGCTGCTGAGCATCGCCGACGCCGGCCCCGAGGATGGTGCGGCAGCCCTGGACGCCGCCGCTGCGGCCCAGGAATCGTGGGCGAAGGTGCCGCCCCGTGAACGCGGCGAAATCCTTCGCCGGGCCTTCGACCTGGTGACCGAACGGGCCGAGGATTTTGCGCTGCTGATGACCCTGGAAATGGGCAAGCCGCTGGCCGAGGCCCGTGGCGAAGTAACGTACGGCGCTGAGTTCCTGCGCTGGTTCTCCGAGGAAGCCGTGCGGGCCTTCGGCCGGTACTCGGTCTCCCCGGACGGCAAGTCCCGGCTGCTGGTGACCAAGAAGCCGGTGGGCCCGTGCCTGCTGATCACGCCGTGGAACTTCCCGCTGGCCATGGCCACCCGCAAGATCGCCCCGGCCGTGGCCGCCGGCTGCACCATGGTGCTGAAGTCCGCCAACCTGACGCCGCTGACGTCCCAGCTGTTCGCCGCCGTGATGCAGGAAGCCGGCCTGCCCGCCGGTGTCCTGAACGTCATCCCGACCTCGACGGCCGGGGCCACCACCGGGCCGCTGATCAAGGACTCCCGGCTGCGCAAGCTCTCCTTCACCGGCTCCACCGAAGTGGGCCGGCGCCTGCTCTCGGACGCGTCCGAGACCGTGCTGCGGACCTCCATGGAACTGGGCGGGAACGCCCCGTTCGTGGTCTTCGAGGATGCCGACCTGGATGCCGCCGTGACCGGTGCCATGCTGGCGAAGCTGCGGAACATGGGTGAGGCGTGCACCGCCGCCAACCGGTTCATCGTGCACGAGTCCGTGGCCGCCGAATTCGCGGAGAAGTTCGCCGCGAAAATGAAGGACATGACTACCGCCCGCGGTACCGAACCCGAGTCCAAGGTGGGCCCGCTGATCGATGCCAAGAGCCGGGACAAGGTCCACGAGCTGGTCTCCGACGCCGTCGCCTCCGGTGCCAAAGCCGTCCTGGGCGGCGCACCGGTGGAAGGGCCGGGCTACTTCTACCAGCCCACAATCCTCTCCGGCGTCGCCGAGGGCACCCGGATCCTCTCCGAGGAAATCTTCGGCCCCGTTGCCCCGATCATCACCTTCAGCAGCGAGGACGAAGCGGTGCGGCTGGCCAACAACACCGAATACGGGCTGGTGGCCTACGTCTTCACCAAGGACCTCAACCGAGGCATCCGGATGGGTGAGCGGCTCGAGACCGGCATGCTCGGCCTGAACGCCGGCGTCATCTCGAACGCCGCGGCACCCTTCGGCGGCGTGAAGCAGTCCGGACTGGGCCGCGAAGGTGGCCTCGAAGGCATCGAGGAATACCTCTACACCCAGTACATCGGCATCGCCGACCCCTACGCGGGATAGCTCCGGCGGTTCCATTTCCACACGTGCCGGCCGGGACTTTTCCCGGCCGGCACTTTTTTGTTTACCGGCCGCCCGTCCCGCGAACGCCGTCGTCCGCCGTTGCCCCTGGACGTCCCCCAACCGGTGCTCCCTCCTGCGCTGCTCCCTCCTGCGCGGGGGAACGGCTGTTTCGGACATGGGCGGCCACGTGGAAGGCTTTCCGGATGCCCCTGCCGGCCGCCCGGAACGGCACGTCAACCAGCAGGCCCAACCTGCGGATGACCGACGGCGGAAGCCAGGCCGCCCGCAGGCGGCGGGGCAGGGTGGCGTTCTGCCGGAGGGAGTCCGCCAGCGCGGCGACTCCGGCCTTGATGTCCTGGACGGCCGGGTATACCCTCTGGCGGGTCGGCGGGGAGCCGTCGTCCGGGCGGCCGTACCGGTGGTGCTCGAAGGCGGAGGTGAGCAGTGCCACGGCCTGGTGCGCCTCACGGTCCATGCCGTCGGGTTCGCCCAGCAGGGTTTCCCGGAACCGGGCCGAATACGCCCGGGGAGTCTCGCTGGGTCCGGCCGGCACGCCGTAATCGGTGCCAAGGTCCGTCAGTTCATTCCACGCCAGCGGGACGGCCTGATCCGGTGATCTTGGGTTCAGCCGCCGCGTCCTGGTGGCGGAACGGGCCAGGTGCGGTGCGGCTGCCAGGAGCACCACCCCCAGCACCGCGGCTGCGCCGAGGAGCCACGGCATCACGCGGGCGGCATCGCCCTCGCCGCTGCCGGTGCCTCCGGGAACCGGCAGCGCCGTTGCGCTGGAGGAGGCGGAAGGCGCCGGGGCGGCATCCGGGACGAGGCCGTCATTGTTGCCCAGGGTATCCGGGACGGCGGGCGCCGGTCCGTCGACGGCGTAGTCCGGGACCACGCCCCGCGACGGCGTAGGTTCGAACGGCACCCAGCCCAGGCCCTGGAAGTACAGCTCGGGCCAGGCGTGGGCGTCGCGGGCGTCAGCCTCGTATTCCGGGAGCGCACCTTGCCCGGCCACCGTTATGGTCGCCCCGGTCAACCTGCCCGGGGCATAGCCCACGGCGATCCTGCTGGGAATTCCTTCCAGCCGCGCCATCACGGCCATGGCGGAGGCGTAGTGGATGCAGTATCCGCTCTTTTGCTGCAGGAAGTCCGCCAGGACAGAGAGGCCGTTTCCGTCATAGCCGCCCTGTATCGGGGACTGCAGGGAGTACGTGAACTCGGAGGAGCGCAGGTACCTCTGGATGGCCATCGCCTTTTGGTACGGCGTCCCGGCGGCACCGGCTACTGTTTTGGCGGTGGTTTTGACGATGTCCGGGACATTGCCCGGAATTCGGCTGAAGTCGTCAGGGATACCGCGGACGGGCCCGGAAGCCTGGGCAAGGAGGGCGGCCGAGAGCTTTGGCTCCGTCGACGTCACAACGTATTCCTGGCGCCGGGTAGTGGTGTCGGTACCTTTGATGCTCAGGGTGGCAGGGTCCCACGTCCACTCGCCGCCGAGGCCCCGGATGGTTTCCGGCGCATAGGGGACCGGCAGGTAGGGACTCGTGAAGGAACCGGTGTCGACGGCGGTGACCACGCGCACCTGCTCGTCCGCGAGGACTGCGTAACCGGGGTCGATCCGGCCGTCCAGCGGGACCCGGGACGCGGTGCGGTCGTCCGGGCCCCAGGAGTCGCCGTCGAAGTTGTCCACGGTGACCGAACGCAGGTAGACGGGGGTGGTCGAATTCGTGGCGTAGGTGATCCTCCCGCTCCCGTCCGGTGCACGGAGGCTGCTTCCCAGTGTGATCATTGGGTTCAGGCCGGTGGTGCCGCCCCACGGATTGAGCCTGGACCCTTGCGGGAAGGTGCCCTGGTCGAAGCCGGGAATGGCAAGTGGCAGCAGCAGGGTGGCCACCAGGGCCACGGCCCCGGTCAGCGCTGCGCGCCTGGCCAGGCCAGGGCTGCGGGGCGCGCCGGGCTGTATCCGTCCGTCCGGGGCAAACCGCTGGCTGCAGGCCAGGATCAACAGGTAGCCGGCCGCGGTGGCAGCGAAGCTCCATGCGCCCACGCTCTGGGGCTTGATCATGGCCGGAACCACCAGCAACGCCAGCAGGCCCGTCCCGGAGGCGGCCGGCATGCCGAGGGGCACTGCGAGGGCATCCACCAGGATGACGGCCAGGCCAAGCACGGCGCAGACCACCATCACGATTCCAGCGTTCGGAGCCACCGGCGCCGTCTCCGACAGGACGGTCTCGCCGGCCCGCCGCATCAGCCGGCCCAGGTCGGGAAAAGTGGCGCCGGTTGGAAAAACCCAGAGGAAACTTGAACTGCGGAAGAACGTCAGCGTGAGGACGGCAGCCAGCGAGATAAAACCGCCTGCCGCGACCAGGAGGGGCCCGGCGCGGACAGAACGCATGGCTGCCAGGGTCAAACTGACCGCCAGCACGGTGGTCAGGACGGGCCAGAACCAGTTCCAGCCCCTGAGGACCCCGTTCAGCGACAGAGCCGCCCCGCAGACAGCCACCGAAATCGCCACCGCCATCGCGCATGGATAGGCACCGGCCCCCGCACGGCCCGCAGGCGGTGCCGGATTGTTGCGGGCTTCATGTCCGCTGCCCGCAGGCCGGGCCGGTGCCATAGTCATTTGGCCACTCCTGCTCCGCGGCGGACCTCGGACGCCGGTGCCACGGGCAGGGCCGGGTCCTCGTCGAACTGCCCCCACGCTGCCGTGAGCCGGGCATGCGGCGTCACGGCGGCAGCACGCCAGCCGCGCTGCCGCAGTACGTCCAGCACGCCATGGAAGTCAGCCGGCTTGTCCACGGCAAGGAGGGCGAAGGCGTTGGTGCCGTACGCGGCCGCGGGTGCCAGCGCCGTCGCCTCCTCGGGACTGATCCTTCCCAGCACGGCGATCAACGGTCCGCGCATCCGGTGCACGCTCAGTTTGTCCATCAGGCGGTCGTCAAAAGCCGGCGGTTCCTGGTCCACGCCCGGAGCCTTCGTTCCGCTGACAGCCCGGTGCCTCCTGTTCCTGCCCGGGAGGTCCGGGACCCCACCGTCCCGCCGCAGGTGGGACGGCCCGGTCAGATGGATCGCGGCCAGGCTTTCGGCAATGGACTGCAGGCCGGAGGCGCCACTGAACTCTTCAGCCGCAGGTTCCGGGGAAGAGGGCGAATGCAGGAAGGCCGGATTACCACCGGCATCGAGGATGCGGAGGCTGTAATTGCGTTCCGCCAGATGGGCGCTGACGGACATGGCGGCGACGACCGACCACTCAAAGGTGTCGCTGGTGGCCAGCCCATGACCGTTTCGCCCGGGAAGCCCGGGCATTGTCGTCCCGGACGCGCCGCCGAAGGCACTGGAGCGATGGTCCAGGATGATGGTGGCTTCCGGCGTGGTGACTGATTCCTCCTGGCGGACCATCAGGGCCCCGTGCCTCGCGGTGGCGGCCCAGTGGACCCGGCGCATCGGGTCCCCGTGCCGGTATTCGCGGGTCATGACGTCGTCATCGCTCGGATTTGCGCGGATGCGGGTGGCGGTGACGCCGTCGTTGCCGCGCGCTCCGTCCAGCACCGTGGCAGGCAGCACGACGGCGGCCGGCGTCACGGTGAGGACATCGCCGTCGTCGATGGCCTGGCGGTGCAGCGATAGACCGAACGGGTCGGTGAACTCCGCCGTGACCGGTCCGATCCGGAACAGGCCGCGGTAGCCCGACGTCAGGTGGTACTCGTAGCGGCTGGTGCCGCCCGCAGCGGAACGGGAAGGAAACCGGAATGCCGGTGCCTGGCCAAATTGCGGGGGCAGCCGCTCCTCCATGGTCACGTGGCCCGTCCCCGGGCCCGTCCTGCCCACCGCAAGATGGACGCTGGCCGGGGCGGACGTTTCCACGGTCGAGGGATTGAATTCCCGGTACACCCGGAACTTCGGTTTCACCAGCCGGATCCCGGCCAAGGACACCAGCGGCAGCACCAGCAGCAGCAGTGCCAGGGTCAACAGGTCCCGGCGCCCCATGACCTGCGCAGCGGCCAGGGCGAACGTCCCCGCGGCGAGCATGCCCCAGCCGCGCCTGGTGAACAGGTGCCGGGGAAGCTTGTCCAGGAGCGCCATGGTCCGGCCCTAGCGGTTCCTGCCGCCGGCAGCCGCCGCAGGCCGCGCCGCCTGCCCCGGGGGCGCTTGCGGAACGGGCAGCCGGGAAAGGATTCTCTGCAGGACGCTGTGCGGATTTTCCCCCGCGCCGGCGGCTTTCCGGTCGACGATAATCCGATGCGCCAGCACGGCCTCGGCGACGCCTGCGACGTCGTCCGGCAGGACGAAATCCCGTCCGTCCAGCGCAGCCGTGGCCTTGGCCGCACGCAGCAGCTGCAGCATGGAACGGGGGCTCGCACCCAGCCGGAGCAGGGGGCTTTCCCTGGTGGCGCGGCCCAGCGACACGGTGTATTCCTTTACGGCTGCCGAGACGTAGACCTGCTGGACGGTGGTGGTCATGGCCGCCACTTCAGACGCCGTCACCACCGGGGTGACGGTGGCCAGTGGTGATACCGCCTGGTGGGTCTCAAGCATTTCGATCTCGGCGTCCTTGTCCGGATAGCCCATGGAGATCCGGGCCATGAAGCGGTCCCGCTGTGCCTCCGGCAGGGGGTATGTGCCCTCCATCTCAATGGGGTTCTGGGTGGCCACCACCATGAAAGGTTCGTCAAGCTTGTAGGTGTTGCCGTCCACCGTCACCTGGTGCTCCTCCATGCACTCCAGCAGGGCGGACTGCGTCTTGGCGGAGGCGCGGTTGATCTCGTCACCAATGACGATGTTTGCGAACACGGCGCCGGGCCGGAATTCAAAGAGCCGTGAGGCCTGGTTGTAGATGGACACGCCGGTCACGTCCGAGGGCAGCAGGTCCGGGGTGAACTGAATGCGGTTGACGGTGCAGTCGATGGTCCGGGCCAGCGTCTTGGCCAGGAGGGTTTTTCCGACGCCGGGCACATCCTCCACCAGCAGGTGGCCTTGCGCGAGCAGGACAGTCAGCGCCAGCTTGGCGGCATCCGACTTGCCGTCGATCACCGTGTTGACCGTGGTGAGGATGCGCTGGGCCGCGGCGTGGAACGCCTCCGCGTCCATCGCCGCGGGCCGGTGCCCGTTCAGCCGGCTGACGGCATCCGTGACGCCGGCGAGGTTGAGGTTCGGTGCGCTCCCATTGTTGGCAGTGCGTCGGTGGGGTTCCATCGGCAACCTTTCAGCCCGGGTTTCGCCTGGACGGGACAGCAAGCCTGCCTTCGCCCGTCGGTGGGCGTGCGCGTGTGTTCGTTCCAGACTACTAACACAACTGCCGTGCCTGACAGAGAGTTCCGGCAAATTTGCCACCGGTTTGGGCGGCTAGGCTGGTTGGATGTGCAATCCGCTGATTCCCGCCGCCTACCGGGCGCCTGACTCAGGGCCTACGGATCCGGAAGCTCCGGCCGGCAAGCAATATCCGCCCGCTCCCGAACCCCTGCCTGTACCGGTCATGGACAACCACACCCACCTGGACTTCCCTGATGGGACGGCGCCGGTGGGAATCAAGGCAGCGCTGGACGCGGCAGCAGCGGTAGGGGTACAGGGGGCGGTCCAGGTGGGCTGCGACCTGGCGTCGTCACGATTCACGGTGGAGGCCGTGGAGCAGGACCAGCGGCTCCTGGGAGCCGTCGCCCTGCACCCCAATGATGCCCCGCACTATGCCGCCAAGGGCGAACTGGAGGCGGCCCTCGCAGAGATCGAGGACCTCGCGATGCATCCCCGGGTCCGTGCAATCGGCGAGACGGGGCTGGACTTCTACCGAACGGAAGGTGAAGGGCTGCGCCACCAGGAGTATTCGTTCCGGCGGCACATCGACATCGCCAAGCGCTTGAACCTCACCCTCCAGATCCATGACCGGGACGCGCACGACGACGTGGTGCGGGTGCTGCGGGAGGAAGGCGCACCGGACAGGGTGGTGTTCCACTGCTTTTCCGGCGACGAGGAACTTGCCAGGACTTGCAACGAACAGGGGTGGTGGATGTCCTTCGCCGGGACCCTGACCTTCAAGAACGCCGCAAATCTACGCGCCGCGCTCGCCGTCGCTGACCGCCGCCTCATCATGGTGGAAACTGATGCCCCGTTCCTGACGCCGCATCCGCACCGGGGGCGGCCAAATGCCAGCTACATGGTCCCATATACGGTCCGGGCCATGGCAGAATTGACAGGCTCCGACCTCGCCGTGCTATGTAACGCCATCAGCGAAAATACCGTGCGGGCATACGGATCCTGGGCCTGAAAACCTTCCCCGTTCCGTGATCAATGGCCATACCTGGTATGCAAAAATGTTGGTTGCTTTATAACGCTACGGTTACAGTGGACAACTATTAGCCGGGGTCGGGGAAGGCCAACGGGTAATTTCGCTTCATTCGCAGCCGCACCGGGCACGTCAGTTCCCGGCCATGCCGCTGTGTGGAGCGTGGCGGTGCATCGATGCCCGGACAGTCTTTTTGAGGTTGCTCCGGGCATTTTATTGCGCGATTCCCCGTGCCCGGACGGACCTAGAGTTACGGGCAATCGTGATCAAGTTCTTCACATCGGACGGCAAGTTCAGCTATATCAAGGTTGGCGCCCAACTGCTGGTGCTCTGCGGTCTCGTCGCAGGCCTCGTGGCTTTCGTGGGCAATAACAAAACAATCACGCTCAACGTGGACGGCAAAACCTCGTCCGTGCAGTCCTTTGGTGGAACAGTGGCGCAGGTAGTCAAGAGTGCCAACCTGGACCTGAAGCCCAGCGACCGCGTATCGCCTTCGCTGGACGCTACCGTGCAAAACGGCACCGTCATCAACGTTAATCAGGCCAAAGAAGTCAAGGTCAGCCTCGACGGGGCCGAAAAAACGGTGAACACCACCGCCCAGGATGTGGAAGACCTCGTGACCGAGCTCGGCGTCGCCAGCGCATCGGCCGTCTCGGTGCCCAAGGATGCCACGCTGGCACTGGCCGGTTCCTACGTCTCCATCTCCACACCCAAGACCATCAGCATCGTGGCCGATGGCAAGGTGAACACCGCCACCACCACGGCTGCAACCGTAGGCAAGGTCCTCGAGGATGCCGGCGTTACCCTCGGCGCCAATGACCGGTCCTCCCAGCCGGCCAACGCCGACGTGGTGAACAACATGGTCATCAAGGTTTCCCGGGTGGACACCACCCAGACCGCCGTTACCAGCGAAGACGTGCCGTTCCAGACCGTTACCGCCGAAAGCGCCGACATGCTCAAGGGTGACAAGCAGGTAACCCAGGCCGGGGCGGCCGGAAAGATTGAGCGCACCTTCAAGCTGGTGCTCGTTGACGGCAGGGAAGCATCGCGCACCCTTGTGTCCGAGAACGTCGCCGTGCAGCCGGTAACCGAAAAGGTCACCGTTGGCACCAAGGCCAAGCCCGCCGTCGAAGCCGCACCCGCGGCAGCAGGTGCCAACACCGGTGCGGCCGCGCCGGCCATGATGAACGAAGCCATGTGGGACAAGATTGCCCAGTGTGAATCCACCGGAAACTGGAGCATCAACAGCGGCAACGGCTACTACGGCGGCCTCCAGTTCGACATCCGCACATGGATCGGAGCCGGCGGCGGGGCGTATGCCCCGAACGCCAGCCTGGCCACCAAGGCCCAGCAGATCGACATCGCCAACCGCGTGTACGCCCAGCGCGGTCTGTCACCGTGGGGCTGCGGCTGGGCAGCCAGCAGCTGATTCAGCGAACAAACACGAAGCACACAGCGCGGCCGGGCCCGGATATCCGGGCCCGGCCACTGCCGTTAAGCCGACCGGGCGGACCTGCCGAGCGGGATAGGATACCTAGGTGACTGAACCGATCCCCGCCGTGCCCGCACCGTTGTTCGGCGCCTCCGACATCCGACGGCTGGCAGAGGAAATCGGGATCAGGCCCACGAAAACCCTCGGCCAGAACTTCGTGATCGACGGCAATACCATCCGGCGGATCGTTGCAGCCGCCGGAGTGGGGCCGGAGGAAACCGTCCTTGAAGTCGGGCCGGGGCTTGGCTCCCTGACCCTGGGGCTGCTCGACGCCGCGGCCGCCGTCGTCGCCGTCGAAATCGATCCGGTCCTTGCCGCGAAGCTTCCGGAAACAGTCAGGGAATGGCGCCCCGCTGCCGCCGGGGCGTTCCACCTGGTCCACGCCGACGCGATGAAGGTCACCGGGTTGCCGGTCGAACCTACCGCCCTGGTGGCCAACCTGCCCTACAACGTGGCGGTCCCGGTGGTGCTGCACCTGCTGCAGCATTTCCCAAGCCTGCGGCACGGACTCGTGATGGTGCAGGACGAGGTGGCGGACCGCCTTGCCGCAGGGCCGGGGTCCAAGACCTACGGGGTACCGTCGGTCAAGGCCGCCTGGTACAGCCAGATGCGCAAGGCCGGCGTGATCGGCATGAACGTTTTTTGGCCGGCCCCCAAAATCCATTCCGGCCTGGTGGCCTTTACCCGGCGCGAGCCGCCGGCCACCACCGCCACCCGAGAACAAGTGTTTGCAGTGGTGGACGCAGCCTTCGCGCAGCGGCGCAAGACGCTTCGGGCCGCCCTCGCCGGCTGGGCAGGCGGTGCTCCGGAAGCGGAACGCTGCCTGGTTGCCGCGGGCGTGGACCCCACAGCCCGCGGCGAGGTCATCGATATCCAGGCCTTTGCCAGGATCGCCGAAGCCAGGGAATCACGGCCGTGAACGCCCCGGGAGGCCGCTTCGCGGCCAGGACCGTCCGCGTCAAAGCACCCGGGAAGGTCAACGTATCCCTGGCGGTAGGCCCGCTCCGGCCGGACGGCTACCACTCCGTCGCCAGCGTCTACCTCGCGGTATCCCTCTACGAGGAAGTTGCGGCCACCAGCACGGCGACTCCCGGGATCACGCTTAGCCTGAGCCCCGAAAGCACCCTGGACCTCGACGCCGTCGACATCCCCCTGGACAGCAACAACCTGGCCTACAAGGCAGCGGCGATCATGGCTGATGTTTCCGAGCACGCCACCGGCGTGCACCTGGAGATCACCAAGCGCGTCCCCGTGGCCGGCGGCATGGGTGGGGGATCAGCCGACGCCGCCGCCACGCTCCTGGCCTGCGACGCCCTTTGGAACAGCGGACTGTCGCGGGAAGAATTGGCCCATCTTGCCGCGGAACTGGGTGCGGACGTTCCCTTCTCGCTGCTCGGCGGCACCGCGGTGGGCCTGGGTTTGGGCGACAAACTTTCCCCTGCCCTGGCCAAGGCGCAGACCCACTGGGTGCTGGTGGCGGCCGACTACGGCCTGTCCACCCCGGAGGTGTACCGCACCCTTGACAGGCTGCGGGACGCCGAAGGCCTCACCGCGGACGAGCCCACCGGCGTCGACCCCCACATCCTGGCGGCCCTGCGCAGCGGCGACGCCGAGTCCCTGAGCCGCGTCCTGGTCAACGACCTGCAGCGCGCCTCCATCTCCTTATCTCCGGCACTGCGCGATACGCTGGGCATCGGCGAATCCCATGGCGCGATCGCCGGAATCGTGTCCGGTTCCGGCCCCACCGTGGCCCTGCTCGCCGACGACCCCGTGGCGGCCGAGGCACTCGCCGAGGATCTTCGGCACCAGGGCCTGGCGGCCCTCCACGTGCACGGCCCCGTCCCCGGGGCGCGCATCATCTCTGACACGCACCTCTAAACCCCTTTAGTTCGGCAGCAGAAAGCAGTTCCTTTTGGCACACCTTCTTGGCGGCGAGAACCTCACAGTCTCCTACGCGACCCGTACCGTCCTGGACGGCATCACCCTGGGCCTTGAGGAAGGCGACCGGATCGGCATGGTGGGCCGGAACGGCGACGGCAAGTCCACGCTGATGCGGCTGCTGTCCCTGCGGTCCACGCCGGATTCCGGCCGGGTGACCAAGCGCGGCGACGTCAACGTGGGGTATCTGGACCAAAGCGACGTGCTCGACGGCGACCTGACAGTAGGTGCCGCGATCGTGGGGGACCAGGCAGATTACGAATGGGCGCGCAACCCGCAAATCCGGGAAATCATGGGCGGCCTGGTGTCCGACGTCGACTGGCATGCCAACGTGCACGCCTTGTCCGGCGGACAGAAGCGGCGGGTGGCCCTCGCCAAGCTGCTGATCGAGGACCACGACGTCATCATGCTCGACGAACCCACCAACCACCTCGACGTCGAAGGCGTTGCCTGGCTTGCCCGGCACCTGAAGACGCGCTGGCGGGCCAACCAGGGCGCCTTCCTGGTGGTCACCCACGACCGCTGGTTCCTGGACGAGGTCTGTACTAAGACCTGGGAAGTGCATGACGGCATCGTGGACCCCTTCGAGGGCGGTTACGCCGCGTACGTCCTGGCCCGCGCGGAACGGGACAGGATGGCGTCCGTGGTGGAAGGCAAGCGCCAGCAGCTGGTCAAGAAGGAGTTGGCGTGGCTTCGCCGCGGCGCACCGGCCCGGACGGCCAAACCCAAGTTCCGGATCGAGGCCGCCAACGCCCTCATCGCCGATGTCCCCGCACCGCGCGACTCCATGGCGCTGAACAAAATGGCCACCGCCCGCCAGGGCAAGGACGTGCTGGACCTGGAAAACATCTCCCTGAACTTCCGGGGCGATGACGCCGGCCGGAAGCTCTTCGACAACATCACCCTCCGCCTGGCTCCGGGCGAGCGGCTGGGGCTCGTGGGCGTCAACGGGGCCGGCAAGACCACCCTGCTGAAGCTGCTCAACGGCGAGATCACGCCCGACGCCGGGAAGCTCAAGCGGGGAAAGACCGTGGTCACGGCGGTTCTCACGCAGGAGGTCAAGGAGCTCGACGACGTAGCGGACCTGCGCGTCATCGAGGTCATTGAGCGGGAGAAGCGTTCGTTCAACGTGGGCGGTAAGGAATTCACCGCGGGCCAGCTGGTGGAGCAGCTCGGTTTCACCAACCAGAAGCAGTGGACACCGGTGAAGGACCTGTCCGGCGGTGAGCGGCGCCGGCTGCAGCTGCTGAGGCTGCTGGTGGGGGAGCCCAACGTCCTGATGCTCGACGAGCCCACCAACGACCTTGATACCGACACCCTCGCCGCCGTTGAGGACGTCCTGGACGGCTGGCCCGGAACGCTGGTGGTGGTCAGCCACGACCGCTACCTGCTCGAACGCGTCACCGACCACCAGATGGCCCTGCTGGGCGACGGCAAGCTCCGCGGCCTGCCCGGCGGCGTGGACCAGTACCTCGAGCTGCGCGAAGCAGCCCTGGCCGGTTCGACCGTCACCGGCGGCGGAAACCCCGTGACAAGCGCCGGCCAGGCGCCCGCCGCAGACGGAACATCCGGGCCGTCCGAGGCCGAGAAGCGGGACGCCCGCAAGGCCCTCAACAGGATCGAACGGCAGCTCAAGAAGCTTGACCAGCAGGAGAAAAAACTCCACGACGACATGGTCAAAAGCACGGAGAAGTCCGATTTCGACGCACTCGCCCAACAGAACAGCCAACTCAAGGACCTGGCCGAGGAAAAGGACGCCTTGGAACTGGAGTGGCTGGAGTCCTCAGAACTCCTCGGCGACTGACGCCTCGACAGTCACCCTTCGCCCTGCAGCTCCGGGTCCTTCTTGAGGCCGGTGAGGCCGTTCCAGGCGAGGTTGACCAGGTGCGCGGCCACCGTCTGTTTGTCCGGCTGGCGGCTGTCCTGCCACCATTGGCCGGTCATGGCCACCATGCCGACGAGCATCTGCGCGTACATGGCGCCGTCCTCACCGCTGAAGCCGCGGCGCGAGAATTCGTCGGAGAGGATGTGTTCCACCCGTGCGGTGACGTGGGAGAGCAGGGTGGAGAAGGCGCCCTCGGGCTGGGACGGGGGAGCGTCCCGCATGAGGATCCGGAAGCCCTCGGTCCGTTCCTCAATGTAGGTGAGCAGGGCCAGGGCGGCGCGTTCGACAAGGACACGGGGCTTGGCTTCCTCGGTGAGGGCGGTATTAATGGCGTCCAGCAGAATATGGAACTCGCACTCCACCACCTGCGTGTACAACCCCTCCTTGGACCCGAAGTGCTCGTAGATGACCGGCTTGGACACTCCCGCGCTGGCAGCGATCTCCTCAATCGTGGTCCCTTCGAGCCCGCGGGCGGCGAAAAGGCCGCGGCCGACGTCGATCAGCTGGCTTCGCCGCTGCAGGCCGGTCATCCGCATCCGCGGCGGGTTGTTGCTCACGTTCCCATCATGCCCCACCGGCCGCGGGGCCAATTCCGCCCGGCCGGCGGCGCGGAATCGGCCGGTGTCGCGCGGTGCCCTGAACCCATGGCAAAATAGGGACTTGTGCCCGGGCCTTGAGTCCTCAGGCACGGTCCGCTCTGGTGTAATGGCAGCACCCCGGCCTTTGGAGCCGTGGAGTATAGGTTCGAGTCCTATGGGCGGAACTGCTGTGCGAGGAGCGTTCAGTAGGATGGCACCCGGTGCCGGGCGGACAGGCCCGCCGGACACCGCAAAGCGCCAGCACAACGTAGCAAGGAGAGCCCGTACGTGATCCCCGAGAATCCCGGCCCGGCCGCTGTCATCGTTCTGGCAGCAGGCGCCGGTACCCGGATGAAATCGCGTACACCCAAGATCCTCCACGAGATCGGCGGCCTCTCCATGGTGGGCCACGCCCTCCGTGCCGCCCGCAGCATCAATCCGCAGCGGCTTGCCATCGTGGTGCGCCACGAACGTGACCTGGTGGCCGGGCATGTTTCGGCACTGGACCCCGACGCCGTCATTGTGGACCAGGACGACGTGCCGGGCACCGGCCGCGCCGTGGAAGCCGCCCTTGAGGCGCTTCACGCGGAACAGGGCCTGACCGGTACAGTTGTGGTCACCTACGGCGACGTGCCGCTGCTGTCCGGGGAACTTTTGGACGAGCTCGTGGCCACCCACGAGCGTGACGGCAACGCGGTCACCGTCCTCACTGCCATCCTGGACGACGCCACCGGCTACGGCCGCATCCTTCGGGGCGAGGACGGCTCCGTCACGGGCATCCGCGAGCACAAGGATTCTTCCGAGGCCGAGCGGCTCATCCGTGAGGTCAACTCGGGAATCTACGCCTTCGACGCGGAAGTGCTCCGCGAGGCCCTGGGCAACGTCACCACCGACAACGCCCAGGGCGAGAAATACCTCACCGACGTCCTGTCCCTGGCACGCGCCGCCGGTGGCCGGGTTGCCGCCGTCGTCACCGCCGACCGCTGGCAGGTGGAAGGCGCGAACGACCGCGTCCAGCTCGCCGCCCTGGGCGCCGAACTGAACCGCCGCACCGTCGAAGCCTGGATGCGCGCAGGAGTGACGGTGGTGGACCCGGCCACAACATGGATCGACGCGTCCGTCACGCTCGACGAGGACGTCCGGCTCCTGCCCAACACCCAGCTGCACGGCGCCACCGCCGTGGCGAGGGACGCCGTCGTCGGACCGGATACCACCCTGACCGATGTCACGGTCGGCGAGGGCGCAACGGTGATCCGCACCCATGGTTCCGGATCGGTCATCGGCGCACACGCCGCCGTCGGCCCCTTCACCTACCTGCGGCCGGGCACCGTCCTGGGCGAACAGGGCAAGATCGGCGCCTTCTACGAAACCAAGAACGTCACCATCGGCCGGGGGTCGAAGCTGTCCCACCTGGGCTACGCGGGCGATGCCGAAATCGGCGAAGACACCAACATCGGCTGTGGAAACATCACCGCAAACTACGACGGCGAGAAGAAGCACCGCACGGTCATCGGCTCGGGCGTGCGTACGGGCTCCAACACCGTCTTTGTTGCCCCGGTCACCGTGGGGGACGGCGCCTACAGCGGCGCCGGCGCGGTGATCCGCAAGGACGTACCGGCCGGCGCTCTCGCGTTGAGCGTCGCCGCCCAGCGCAACGCCGAGGGCTGGGTCCCCGCGAACCGTCCGGGAACCCGCTCCGCCGAACTGGCCCAGGCGGCCACCAAAAACTCCTCCAGTACCCCGGCATCTACAGAAGAGGGCAAGTAACAATGAGCGAAATTACGGCGCGCGGCGAAAAGAAGCTGGTGCTCGCCTCGGGGCGGGCGCATCCGGAGCTGGCGCGGGAAATCGCCAAAGAACTCGGCACCGACCTTCTTCCGGTTGACGCCTACGACTTTGCGAACGGCGAAATCTACGTCCGCGCGGGTGAGAGCGTCCGTGGCACCGACGCCTTCGTGATCCAGGCCCACCCTGCACCACTGAACAACCACCTGATGGAACAGTTGATCATGATCGATTCGCTGAAGCGGGCCTCGGCCAAGCGGATCACGGTCGTCTCACCGTTCTACCCCTACGCCCGGCAGGACAAGAAGGGCCGCGGCCGCGAACCCATCTCCGCCCGCCTGGTGGCAGACCTCTACAAGACTGCCGGCGCGGACCGCATCATGAGCGTGGACCTGCACACCTCCCAGATCCAGGGCTTCTTCGACGGACCCGTAGACCACCTGATGGCGATCCCGCTGCTCGCAGACTACATCCGCACCCGCGTGGAGGCCGACAACATCACCGTTGTCTCCCCGGATACCGGCCGCGTCCGGGTGGCAGAACAGTGGGCCGAACGCCTGGGCGGCGCGCCCCTCGCGTTCGTGCACAAGAGCCGGGACCTCACCGTCCCCAACCAGGCTGTCTCCAAGACGGTGGTGGGCCAGATCGAGGGACGTACCTGCGTCCTGATCGACGACATGATCGACACCGGCGGAACGATCTCCGGCGCCGTCAACGTGCTGAAGAATGCCGGCGCCAAGGATGTCATCATCGCGGCCACGCACGCCGTCTTCTCGGAGCCCGCCGCCCGCCGCCTGTCCGAGTCCGGTGCACGCGAAGTAGTGGTTACCAACACCCTGCCGCTCACCGCTTCCCAGCGGTTCCCGCAGCTGACCGTGCTGTCCATCGCGCCGCTGATCGCCCGCGCCGTCCGTGAAGTGTTCGACGACGGTTCGGTCACCAGCCTCTTCGACGGCAAGGCGTAGCCCCTGGCGGTTGAGCGTGCCGAAAGCCGGGCTTCGGCACGCTCAACCACCGTTTTCAGGAATCAGGCCCCGCGCTGGTAGGCTTGATCCCGATACCTTGGCGAGGGAGAGCAATGTCTCCGTTATCGACTGGGTCTGCTTGTCCCTTGCTAAGAGGGACTGCCTTCTTGAAGGGCCGCCCACCGGCCGCCCGGCGTTGAAGGTCACACCAGACCTCCGCCCTTGCTGAACACCGATTCATCTTCAAGGAGATTTCCATGTCTGAGCAGAAGCTCGCAGCAGAACTGCGCACCGAATTCGGCAAGGGCTACGCCCGCCGCGCACGGATGGCCAACCTGATCCCTGCCGTCATCTACGGCCACGGCGCAGAGCCCATCCACGTCACCCTCCCGGCCAAGGCCACCACCCTGGCTGTCCGCACCGCCAACGCCCTGCTGTCCCTGGACATCAACGGTGAAGGCCACCTGGCCCTGGTGAAGGACATCCAGCGCGACCCCGTAAAGCAGATCATCGAGCACATCGACCTCCTGACCGTCCGCAAGGGCGAGAAGGTCACCGTTGACGTTCCCGTGCACGTCGAGGGCGAGACCGCTCCCGGCACCGTCCACAACCTGGAACTGACGGTTGTATCCCTCGAAGCCGAGGCCACCCACCTGCCCGAGTCCGTCGTCGTCAGCATCGAAGGCCGCGCCGCCGGCGAGCACATCCACGGCTCCGACCTGGTCCTGCCCAAGGGCACCGTGCTGCTGACCGACGCCGAGGCGCTGGTCGTGAACATCTCCGAGGCCATCGAAAACGCCGCGGAAGAGGCAACCGAAGCTGCGGCCGAGGAAGCTCCCGCGGCAGCCGAAGAAGCAGCCGCAGAGTAAGTACTCCGCACTCCCTGACAGTGGCCGGACCCCGCACGGGGCCGGCCACTGTCGTGTCCGCGCAGCGCCGTTCCCGCCCCAACCGCCCCCATAGGATTGATCCATGACTGATACCTGGCTGATCGTCGGCCTCGGCAACCCCGGGGCGCAGTACCAAGGCAATAGGCACAACATTGGCCAGATGGTCCTTGACGAGCTCGCCTCCCGGGTCGGCGCAGGCTTCAAGACCCACAAAGCCCGGGCCCAGGTCCTTGAGGGGCGGCTGGGAATCGGCGGCCCCCGGGTAATCCTGGCCAAGCCGATGAGCTACATGAACGTCTCCGGCGGCCCGGTCTCTGCCCTGGCCAACTTTTACGGCATCGCCCCGGACCATGTCGTGGCTGTCCACGATGAGATCGACATCCCCTTCAACACGGTCAAGCTCAAGCTTGGCGGCGGCGAAGGCGGCCACAACGGCCTGCGGGATATTTCCAAAGCCCTCGCCACCAAGGACTACCTCCGGGTCCGGGTGGGAGTGGGCCGTCCGCCCGGCCGGATGGACACAGCCGATTACGTCCTGCGCGATTTCGGCACCGCGGAACAGAAGGAATTGCCCTTCCTGCTCGATGACGCAGCGGATGCCGTCGAGTCCTTGCTCCGGGAAGGACTCACCGCCACGCAGCAGAAGTTCCACCCCGCCAAGTCCGGATCACGCCAGGCCGAATCGTAAAAGTTCCCTTGTGCCCTGTTTCCTTGTCTGTGGCAAGGGGTACTCTTCTTCGTATGCGGGGGAGCAATGGGGCTACATCCCGCTATTGCAGGATGTAGGGGACAAGTTCATGTCAATCGAGCCACTCAGCTGGGGACGTGGGTCAACACCTCAGGGTGATGGGCTGACCACGGGATCCTCCACTGTGCCGGAGGGCCAGCGATGGTCGGTGCCTGCACGAAGTGCCAACCTTGACGCCGTCCGCACAGCATTGACCAGCGAACACTCCTTCGGGGCAGTCATCACCGGCGCCCGCGGGGTGGGCAAGTCCTCCCTGGCCAGGGCAGCGGTGGCGGACCTCGGCCCGGACATCTGGTCCCTGCAGCTCCGGAGCACACCCTCCGGCTCCAATACCCCGTACGGCTGTCTTTCCTTCCTGCTTGCCCGGTTGCCGCAGGCTTACATGGGTTCACCCACCGCCATCCTGCGCGGGATCACCTCCCTGATCCGGAGCGACGCCGCCGGAAGGCCCTGCATCATCACGTTGGACACCTCCGGCGCCATCGACGACATGAGTGCCGGGGTGCTGTTGAATGTCTTGTTGACCGGCACGGCCAGGATCGTCGCCGTCGCTCCCAAAGCCAGCGACCTCCCTGCGGATTTCCACTGGCTCCTCACGGACCGCAAGCTCACAGAAGTCCGGCTCAGCAACCTGAACGAACTGCAGACCCGGCAGGTACTGCTGTCCCTGCTGGGGCACCGCGTCTCATCGTCCCTGGTCACCACTTACCACCAGATGGTTGGCGGCAACCCCTTGCTGCTCAAAGCCCTGGTTACCGAGCAACAGCTCTCCGGAAACCTGGTGCTGTCCGAGTCCGTCTGGACACTCCGGGACAAAGTGGTGCTCGACGGCGCCGCGAGCCTGGATGACATCGTCAGGTCCCGCTGGACACGGGAAACACCGGAAACCCGCGAAGTCATCGAAATGTTGTCCTGCGCCCGCCGGGTGGAACTGTCCAGGCTGACCGCCATCTATGGCGCCGACGTCGTAGCGGACATGGAGGATGCAGGACTGCTGGAGATCGACGACTCCGGGCACCGCTGGGTATCGCTGCGGGAAAAGTACATTGGCGACGTCGTCAGGACCTGGCTGAGCATTTCCCGGCGGCGGGAGCTCCGCAGCGTGCTGCTGGGCGGCACAGAGCCTGACCCCGCCGACATGACCGTCGAAGAACTGATGTCCTTTGCCGCCTGGACCCATGAATGCGAGGCGGAACTCAGCCCGGCGCTGGCGCTTGCGGCCGCCCAGGCCGCGGTTCAACTCTTCGACCCCAGGTTTGCGTTGACCTATGCGGAGATGCTGCAGCGGACGGACGCCCAGTGGGCATCCGCCCAGCGTCAAAAGGCTGCCGCGTACCTGCAGCTGGACATGGGGGTCCAGGCCCTTTCGGCCCTTGAAGACATCACCCACCCAGAACTTGAGGCCCTCGACCTCGAAGAGTACGCCCAGGTGGTGGCCGCCAAGGCAAGGGTCATGCTCTGCATTCCGGAGCAGGCCGGCAAGGTGGAAGAACTCTTCGCCTCGGCCCGCGAACACTTGGCCAAAGTGGGGGACCACTCCGCCTGGCCTGCGGCCGCAGCGGTGGCCGCCAACCGCATCTCGCTGGGCGAATTCGAGTACCAGGCGCACGTGGGCAGGTATACCGCTATGATTCCCGCACTTGAGCGCGCGGTTGACCCAGCCGCAAATCCGGACATCGGTTACCGGCTCCAGTGCGCGATCATCCTGATGAGCTCCCTGGCCATGACGGGCCGGGAGATGGACGCCCTGGGTCTCCTGCGCCAGATCGGCGGCCAACTCAGCGATGCCTCGCATGTTGTGGGCCTCCGTGAGCGGTATACCCGGGAGGCCTACTTTGTGCTGCTGATGGCCGGACAATGGCGGCGCTGCATCGACCTCATGGCCCCTTTTAGCGCCGGCCAGCCCTTCCGGCTCCCTTATCGCAGCGCGGCCACGGAGATCGCGGCCGGGGTCGCCTTCGCATTTTCCGGCCGCGGCGAAGCCGCCCTGGAACCCCTGATTTCGGCCGCCGCGCAGCTGGAGTTGCAACCGGTCCAGGGTGCGTTGCGCACCGCCTACGCGGCCACGGCGTTGGCCTACGCCCAGACCGGCAATGCCGCGCTGTCACGCAAATACCTGTCGAAACTCCAGAGGATGCCCGGCAGGTCAGGGTTTGCCGTGGAGAGCATCATCGAGTTCTGTGCACTGGCTGCCGGACGGTGGCTTGGCGACTCAGAAGCAGTCACAAGCCTCAAGCAGGCAGCCCGTGCGAACCTTGAAGCGGGCCGGTACACCGTTGCCGGGATCTATCTGCTGGCGGCAACGGTCAATGGCAGCGATGCCGACTTCCGCCTCCTGGAGGAGATCGCCGGCCACCGGCACGGTCCGCTGGCCGAGGTTTCCCGGCTGATAGCCGTAGGGAGCCGGACGAAGGATGCCAAGGCGCTCCTCGCAGGCGGCGAACTCGCGGCCACGCTCGAACTCGACGCCGTTGAAGCCCGGTGCATGGCCCTTGCCGTGGACTTCGCCCGCCAGGTGGGGGACGCCCTTTCGGCAAGGACCGCGCAGGCAAGGCTGGACATCCTCGCCGCCACGGTGGCGAATCTGCCCATTGTGCCCAGCAGCGGAAGCCCGCTGCTGACCAGCCGTGAACGGCAGATTGCGCGGATGGCCGGCCGCGGCGCCTCGAACCGCGACATCGCCCTGGAAATGGGTGTATCAGTCCGCACCGTCGAAGGCCACCTGTACCAGGTGTTCACCAAGCTGGGCGTAACTTCAAGGGGTGATCTGACTGGACTCGTCTAATGGCCACAAACCCACATCTGCCCACCGGCTCCTGACCGGACGGCGGGAACCTGTGGACCGGATCTGCAACCTGATCGGGAACGGCACACACCATGCCGTCTTCATCATGGCCGGCCCGGGGATCGGAAAGTCGGCGGTGACCGAGGCCGTCACCGAGCGGCTCGCCGGGCACCTGAACGTGGTGCGGGTCCACGCGAGTTCAGCCCTTGCCGGGGTGCCGTTCGGGGTCCTGACCCCCTATACCGGGGAACTCACGGCCGAGGAGTCGGTCTCGCCGGTCGCCGTGCTGCGGTCCATGTGGTCGTACTTCGAAAAGCTGAAGACCGGCAACGGCCTGGCAGTCCTGCTCGTGGTGGACGACGCACACCACCTCGACGAGGCTTCCGCGGGCGTCCTGGCTGAGCTGATTTCGGCGGGCTGGGCAACCGTGGTGGCGGCCGCCCGCCCCCGGCCGGGCCTCCCGCAGCCGCTCGAACAGCTCTGGTACGACGGCCTTGCCGAGCGCGTGGACCTGAGGCCGCTGAACCGGGAACAGATAGAGGAGGTCCTGGCCCACCTCCTGGACGGGACCATTCCCGCCGCGACGGTGGACGCGATATGGAGCGCATCGGGCGGAAATCCCCGAATCCTTGACGCCCTGCTGCATGACTCCGCCGAGGCCGGCGTCCTGGCCAAACGCAACGGAATCTGGATGCTGCTCGGCGAACTCCCCGCCGACGGGCCGCGGCTGGCGGCCGTTGTTGCCAAGGACCACCTGCGCCGGGGGCCCGAGGAACAGGAAGCCCTGAAGCTCATTGCCCTGGCCGGCCCGGTGGGCCGCAAAGTCATCGAAGACATCAGCGGGGCCGCGGTGGTCAGGTCCCTGGTGGATCAGCAGATGATTGTCGAGACCCCTGGGGTGCCATCGGAGTTGTTCATCTGGAACGCGCTTTTCGCCGGCGCCATCAGGAACACGGTATCGGTCTCCCGGAGCCTCCAGCTGTTGGAGAAGGTCAAGGCACACCAGGACCCCGGCCAGCTCCAGGGGGAAGGCCGGCTCCGGTCAGTGGAATGGGCCCTGGAGTGTGGCCTCCGCGTCAGCGACGATGAGATGCTGGCCGCCGCCAAAGTGGCGTTACTTCTGTACCGCAACCACAGCGCGCGGTCCATCGCGGCCAGGATCCGCAACCCCGCCATGGTTCCCCTGGCCCAGGCCATCCAGGCCCGGGCTTTCTACAACGAGGGCTCCTACCAGGAAGCCGCCACCCTCCTGGACGAATGCTGGCTCCCGCTGGCCGAAGACCCCCAGGGGCCGGCAGCCCTGGTGCTCAGGGTGTCGGCACACCAGGCCAACGGCCGGCTGCTGGCTGATGTGGCGGAGGACGTGGAACGGGCCTGCCCGCTGTCGGACCCGGATGGCAGCTGGCAGGCAGAGCTGCTGCAGGTGCTGCAGCTCGGTGCCGAGGTCAACTTCCAAGCACTCGGCGACGAGGTCGACCGGATCCGGAAACGCGGCGCAGCGGGTTCTGGGGGAGAGCCGCTGCGTGCCTTGGCGGAAGCGCTACTGGCCCATGCCCTGGCCGCTGCCGGGCGTCCCGTCCAGGGATTGGATGCTGCCCTGTTGGCGGCCTCGGAGCTCCCTCCGCTGGAAGGCAGCCTGTTCTTCTTCCCCGAGTTCGTGCTGGGGCGGCTGGTGTCCGACTACCTGGCCATGGGCGAGTGGGAATCGGCCGAGCGGGAGCTCAACAGCTACGCGGCAGGCCACGGCGCCGGCACGGCCACCTTTGACGGAAGCCTCAATGTGCTCCGCGGCTACTCCCTGCTCCGGCAAGGGCGGATGGAACGGGCCTACCAGATCCTGCTGCCCGCCGTGGAAGCGCTGCGGCTCAATGATCCGTTGCAGTTGTACCGCTTTGGGACGGCACTGGGCTATTACGTGGCGGCCCGGCTTGGCGATGTCGAACAGGCGAAACGGCTGGAACAGGATCACAGGGATGCCATCGCCGGCGGCCCCGCACACGACCTCCTGGCCGAGGCGTACGTGGCGGCGGCCGCGGAATACATGGCCCGCGACGGCAAGGGGCTGGCTGCGCTGCAGACGCTGATGACGACGACGGAGGCAGCCGCCAGGGCCGGAAACCTCCTCGAAGTCCTGGCCATGTGCTGGGACCTGGGGGACCCCTCGGTGGTCCCCATGGTTCAGACGGTTGCCCGCGGCGTGGAAGGCCGCTGGGCGGAGGCTCTGCTGACCCTGGCCACGGCGTGGGAAAACGCCGACGGCGACGCCCTGATGGCAACGGCTGCCTCGCTGGAGGAAGCAGCCTTTGTCAACCTGGCCCGGGAGGCATACGCCCGTGCCAGTACGGTGCTTGAGCAGGCCGGTGAACGCCGCCGGTCCCGGCAGGCGGTGGCCCAGCGTGAAAAGTGCGATCACGAACTCGGTGAACGCTTCCGCGAGGGACGTTTCATCGCCGCCGCACCCGCCGTCCACCTCACCCGCCGCGAACAGGACATCGTTGAATTGGCAGTCCAGGGCCTCACCGACCGGGAGATCGCCCAGCGCTTAATGGTGTCGGTGCGTACGGTGGAAGGCCACCTCTACCGCACCTACGTCAAACTCGGCGTACGCAGCCGCGATGAGCTGGAGACGGCCCTCCCCAAATAGCCCCGGCTGCGCTGTGCCGCGTGCTGCGCTGTGCCGTGCGCCGTGGGTGCCGTGTGCCGTGGGTGCCGCGCGCCGCGGAACCAGGCCGCGGGCTCAGTGTGCGCGCCCCTGAATGCACACAGTGCCGCGGCCCGGTAGTGGACCCCCACAGATTCGAGTACACCCTACTCGTGCACGGGAGGGCACTACCGGATTTACTTAAGGAGGCAAAGCAAAGCGGCAGGCTGGAAGCCGCGGAGCAGCCGATCAGGACATTGAGGCCCCTCAACTTTCCGGTCCCCCACGGACCGGGCACAGACGGGGCCGGCGACGTCAGAGTCTTCTGAGACCGAGACTCTCCCCCCAGCCGTCGCCGGCCCTCTGCTCCCTCGGCTGAAGCCCGGGGCAGCGGTGGCGGCTGCCCCTCCGGGCGGCCGCCACAGCCGTGTTGTGGGACAATTGGGTGTCAGACATTGGCAGCCCAAGGAGTTCGTTTTGGCCGTAATATCAACGCCAGCCACACTGGAACGCGCCCTGCCGGTCATGGACAACGCGGAAGTGCTGCGCATCCGCAACGACTTTCCGGTCCTGAACCAGCGGGTTAACGGGCAGCCGCTGGTGTACCTGGACTCCGGCGCCACTTCGCAAAACCCGGTGAGCGTCATCGAGGCCGAGCAGGAGTTCTACGAGCAACGCAACGCAGCCGTGCACCGCGGGGCGCACCATCTTGCGGTGGAGGCCACCGAAGCCTTCGAAGATGCCCGGCAAACCATCGCCGACTTCATCGGTGCCGGCTATGAAGAGACCATCTGGACCTCGAACGCAACCGAGGGGCTGAACCTCATCTCCTACGCGCTGTCCAACGCCGGCCTCTGGGCCGCCCGCGGCCGCGGCGACCAGAGCCTGCGGGAACTGGCGCTCGTGCCCGGGGACGAGATCGTGGTGACCGAGATGGAGCACCATGCCAACCTGATTCCATGGCAGGAACTTGCCTTCCGTACCGGTGCGACGCTCCGTTACATTCCCATCGATGACCACGGCAGCCTCCGCATGGACGCAGCCGCAACGGTCATCGGACCGCGGACCAAAGTCCTGGCCTTCACGCATGCCTCCAACGTCCTGGGCATCATCAACCCGGTGCAGGAACTGACGGCCCTGGGACGTGCCGCCGGCGCCCTGGTGGTCCTGGACGCCTGCCAGTCCGCCCCGCACCTGCCCGTGAACGTCAAGGAACTCGACGTGGACTTCGCGGTGCTCTCCGGCCACAAGATGCTTGCTCCCACGGGCATCGGCGTGCTGTACGGCCGGCAGGAACTCCTGGACATCCTGCCGCCGTTCCTGACCGGCGGCTCGATGATCACCACCGTCACCATGGAACAGGCCGAATACCTTCCCGCACCCCAACGCTTCGAGGCCGGTACCCAGCGCATCTCCCAGGCCGTGGCTTTGGCTGCAGCAGCCAACTACCTCACGGAAACCGGGCTGGACCGGATCCACACGTGGGAATCCGAACTCGGCCAGCGCATGGTTGTGGGCCTGGAATCCATTCCCGGCGTCAGGGTCCTGGGCCCGGCTGCAGGAAAGGAACGGATTGGCCTTGCCGCGTTCGACGTCGAAGGTGTCCACGCCCACGACGTCGGGCAGTTCCTGGACTCGCGCGGGATCGCCGTCCGCGTCGGGCACCACTGCGCCCAACCGCTGCACCGGCGGCTTGGGCTGACGGCCACCACCCGCGCCAGCGCCTACCTGTACAACACCACCGACGACGTGGACTGCTTCCTTGAAGCCGTGGCCGGCGTCCGGGCCTACTTCCGCGCCTAGCGGAAAACACGAAGGGTGACACCATGAGCCTCGACCAGCTGTACCAGCAGATCATCCTGGACCATTCCAAGGCACGCCACGGCAGCGGGCTGGCAGCCACCGACGCCCCGGAGGGCGCAGCAACGGGCCAATCGCACCAGCTCAACCCGGTATGTGGAGACGAAGTCACGCTCCGGCTGGCGGTGCAGGACGGCAAGGTGGCCCAGGTGGCCTGGGACGGAGCCGGCTGCTCCATTTCCATGGCCTCGGCGTCGGTCCTCTCCGAGCTCGCCCCGGGCATGACCGTAGCCGAACTGCACCAGGTGATCGACAGCTTCCGGGAGGTGCTCCGCTCACGGGGCAAGGTCCAGGCGGACCCCGAACTGCTGGGAGACGCCGCCGCCTTCGAGGGGGTGGCCCGCTACGCGGCCCGGGTCAAGTGCGCCATGATTTCCTGGGTGGCGGCGGAGGACGCCCTCAACCAGGCGGCATAACCGGGGAACAAGCCGAACGGAAAAACAGCCCGGATCTTGCCTCCAACAGGAGGAAGATCCGGGCTGTTTTCGTGCGAGGGAACGGCCGGCTCAGCCCAGCAGCCCGAGGACGCCGATGACTGCGGTGGCGAGTCCGAGCACCATGGAGATGCTGACCAGCACCACATGCACGGTGAGGAACCTGGTGGCCTTGCCGGCACTGTCCCTGGCCCGGGGATCGTTCATAACCCGGCGCAGGAACTGCGGCCAGACCACCAGCGACCAGACGCCGGCGACAACCAGGACCAGCGCAGCGAAAACGGGAAGCACCATGTGTCTAGTGGCTTTCCAGCCAGGCCTGTGCCTGGGTGGCCTGGAGGTTCAACGCCTTGGCCACCATGGGCTCGGCGGCGTCGGCGATCTTGCCGCCCAGGAACGGCACGGAGGACTTCACCGCGCCCTCAAGCTCCACCCGGGTTCCGCCGGCGTCGGCCACCAGCCGCTGCACGGCCGTGACATCCACCGGGGCGCCGGCGATCTTGAGCGAGATGTTGCTCTGGCGGGATCCGTCTGCGGCGGGGGCATCCCAGTTTTCCACCTGCGTCACCTTGAGGTGCTCACCGACGAACTTGCGGGCGATTTCGGGCAGCCGGGTGGTGGGGAGGGTCCGTACCGACGTGGCGCTGAACGCACCGGCGGTGTCGCCGTCGATGTTGAAGGACTCCAGTTCGCCGCCCACCAGCTGGCTGACGTGGCGCTGGAAAGCTTCGTTCACCAGCACAGCGGCAACGCTGTCAACGGAGTGCGGAAGGGTGGTGGTTGCGCTCAGCGCCATGGGTCCTCCTGGGACGTCGGGAAAGGATTTACGCCTCCAACATCCTACGGGGTCACCTGTGCGCGCTCCGCATCGGCCAGTTTTTGGGCGGCTGCGGTAATGTTCCGGGCCATGGCCGGGAAGATCACGCTGTGGAAGGGGAGCACGCCCAGCCAGTAGAGCCGTCCGCTCAGGCCTTTGGGGAAGAAAATGGCCCGCTGCCGGTAACGGCTGCCCCCGCCGTCAGGCTCCACGGAGAGCTCCAGCCAGGCACGGCCGGGCGCCCGCATCTCGGCCCGCAGCCGGAGCAGCCGGCCGCGGTCGATCCGTTCCACCCGCCACCAGTCCACTACTTCGCCGGCGGCCAGGGTATGCGGGTGCCGGCGGCCACGCAGCAGGCCTGCGCCGCCGGTCAGCTTGTCCAGCCAGCCCCGCACCTGCCAGGCCAGGGGGAGCGAGTACCAGCCGTTGCGCCCGCCGATGCCCTCGATAATGGTCCATACGTGCGCAGGGTCCACGTCTCCGTGGAACGTCCGCTCATCGATGTACACCTTGTGCCCGGCCCATTCCGGGTCGCTGGGCAGCGGATCGGAATCCGCGCCCGCATTCGCCCAGGTGGTCTCCACCTGGCCGTCCCGTTCCTTGCCCAGCGCCAGGGCCACCGCCGTGCGGTAAGGGGTGAGGCCGTCGTCGGGCTGTGGAATGAACTGGTCGATGTCGTGCTCGTTGGACACCGCGTCATGCTGCAGCGACTGGACCAGGGGGACCGCCATGGACCACGGAATGGGTGTGGTGAGGGCCACCCATATGCCTGCCAGTTTGGGCGCCGGCACGGGCAGGGCCAACACCACCCGGTAGGGCAGGCCGGCTTCGGCAGCGTATTCCTGCATCATCCTGGCGTAGGTCAGGACCTGCCGGCACCCGATGTCGAAGGTGCGGTTGATGGGGCCCTCCAGGGATGCGGCAGCCACCAGGTAATAGAGCACGTCGCGGACGGCGATGGCTTCGATCCGGTTGCGCACCCAGCTTGGTGCCGGCATGAGGGGCAGGGTCTCGGACAGGTGGCGGATCATCTCGAAGGAGGCGGAGCCGGAACCGATCACCACGCCCGCCTGGTACACAATCGAATCCACCGGGCTGTCCAGGAAGACCTTGCCTACGGCCTCCCGCGAGCGCATGTGGGTGGAAAGCTCCACGCCCTTCGGGTGCAGCCCGCCCAGGTAGACGATCCGGCTGACGCCGGCCGCCGCGGCAGCATCCGCCGCCGTCGCGGCCATCGCCCTTTCCTTCGCCTCGAACCCGGCGCCGGCGGCCATGGAGTGCACCAGGTAATAAAAGACGTCGACGCCGGCAAGGGCTTCGCGGAGGGCGTCGCCGTCGTCAAGGCTGCTTTCCACCACGTCCACTTTGGTGCGCCAGGGGACGCCGGCGATCTTGTCGGGGGAGCGGACCAGGACCTTTACCGTGTGGCCTGCTTCCAGGAGCCCTGGCACCAGCCGGCCGCCAATGTAGCCGGTGGCCCCGGTGACAAGGACGGTCTTTGGTGTTGGTCGGGCAGTCGTTTCGCTCATGCTGGCTCCTGTTCGTCCCTTGCGGTTCGGAGCGGCGGCCTGTCCGGACGGCTGCTCCGACGCCGAATGCGATGGCACTGCCAGCCTAGGCCTGCGGCCTCCGCACTGCCATGTCGGTCCCGCGGGGTAGGCTGGAAGTCCCCGGGATTCGCAGCGAATTTCGGGTTTTCGCGTTGCCTGCGATTTTTTGATGAACACCACAGGAGCTTCTGCCATGAGTCTTCCCGGCCAGTCCGCCGCCGGCACGTCCAGCACCGGCAAAACCCGTTCCGGCACGTCCGGCGCGGTTCCCACGCTGGATGGCCTGCGCCGGGCTTTGGAACCGGACCAGACATTCGGCCGTGTCCGGGCCGAGGCCGCCAGGGGCTTCGACGTCCGCGGCCAGGACTACCAGATCAGTGCGCCCGCAGGCTTGCGCCCCGTGCTGCTCGCGGAGATGGCAGACGGCCTGGCAGCGTCCGCGGTCGGTGGCGAACCGGGGGTTGTGCTGGCCGTGACCGCCACCGGCAGGGAAGCCGAAGACCTCTCCGCGGCTCTGCGGGCCTACCTGCCGGCGGATACCGTGGCCGAGTTCCCCAGCTGGGAAACCCTCCCGCACGAGCGGCTTTCGCCGCGTTCGGACACCGTGGGCAGGCGGCTGTCTGTCCTGCGCCGCCTGGCCCATCCGGAAAGTTCGACGACGGCGCGGCTGCGCGTCGTCGTCGCACCCGTTCGCGCCGTGGTCCAGCCGGTGGTGGCCGGCCTGGGCGACCTGGTTCCGGTCACATTGAAGGTGGGCCAGGAGGTGCCGTTTTCCGATGTGGTGAAGAGCCTCGCGGATGCTGCCTACGCCCGGGTGGACATGGTCACGCACCGCGGCGAATTCGCCGTCCGGGGCGGCATCATCGACGTGTTTCCGCCCACCGAGGACCACCCCATCCGGGTGGAGTTCTTCGGGGACGAAGTGGACCAGATGCGCTGGTTCGCCGTTGCCGACCAGCGGTCGCTGTCCGCGCCCGGCATCCACCACCCCGCGGAACTGCACGCCCCGCCGTGCCGCGAAATCCTCATCACGCCGTCCGTGATGTCCCGCGCCGCCACGTTGAAGGCCCAGCTGCCGGCCGCGGCGGACATGCTGGAAAAGATAGCCGGCGGCATCGCCGTGGAGGGTATGGAGTCACTGGCCCCGGTGCTGGTGGATGCCATGGTGCCGTTCGTGGACCAGCTGCCCGCCGATTCCATCGCCGTGGTCATCGAACCCGAGAAGGTGCGCACCCGCGCCCACGACCTCGCCGCCACCAACGAGGAGTTCCTCGAGGCGGCCTGGTCCACGGCGTCCGACGGCGGGAGCGCGCCCTTGGACCTCAGTTCCCAGGCCAGCGCGGCGCTCCATTCGGCGAGCTTCCGCTCCCTGGCCGAAACCCGCGGGTCCGCCTTGGCGCACGGGGTGTCCTGGTGGTCCATCACCTCACTGGCGCAGGATTCGGAACTGCTCCCCGAGATCGACGTATTGAACCTGCATGCCCGCGAACCCCGCGGCTACCAGGGCGATGTGGCGGAAATGATGGAGTTCATCGGTTCGCACGTCCGCGACCAGTGGCGCATCGTGGTGGCCACCGAAGGTCCCGGGCCGGCCCAGCGCCTGGCCGAACTCTTCCACGACGCGGACATCCCGTGCGCCCGGGTGGACAGCCTGGACCACGAACCCCAGGCAGGCATCATCGAAGTGACCACTGCCGCCGTCGGCCGCGGCTTTGTCCTTGACGGGCTCAAAGTGGGCTTGCTGACTGAGGCCGACCTCCTGGGCCGGACCTCCGCCGGGTCCACCAAGGACATGCGGCGCATGCCCTCCAAGCGGCGCAACGCCGTGGACCCGCTGCAGTTGGTGGCGGGGGACCACGTGGTGCACGAACAGCACGGCATCGGCCGGTTCGTGGAACTAATCCAGCGGAAGGTGGCCGGCGGCGGCGACGGCGTCCGCGAATACCTGGTCCTGGAATACGCGCCCTCGAAACGCGGCGCGCCCGGCGACCGGCTGTTCGTCCCCACGGACCAGCTGGACCAGGTGACCCGTTACGTGGGCGGAGACACCCCTGTCCTGAGCAAGATGGGCGGCGCGGACTGGGCCAGCACCAAGTCCAAGGCGCGCAAGGCCGTCAAGGAGATTGCCGGTGAGCTGATCCGGCTCTACTCGGCCCGGATGGCGTCCCGGGGGCACGCGTTCGGCCGCGACACTCCGTGGCAGCGCGAACTCGAGGAAGCTTTCCCGTATGTGGAGACCCCCGACCAGCTGACCACCATCAACGAGGTCAAGGCGGACATGGAACGGGAGATCCCCATGGACCGCCTGGTCTCCGGCGACGTCGGCTATGGCAAGACTGAGATCGCGGTGCGGGCGGCATTCAAGGCCGTCCAGGACGGCAAGCAGGTAGCCGTGCTGGTGCCCACCACCCTGCTCGCGCAGCAGCACTATGAGACGTTCACCGAACGGTTCTCCGGCTTCCCGCTGCGGGTGAAGCCGCTGTCCCGCTTCCAGGCCGCCAAGGAGGCCAAAGAGACGGCAGAGGGCGTGAAGAACGGCACGGTGGACGTCGTGATCGGTACCCACCGGCTGCTCTCCAAGGACTTTGAGTTCAAGGACCTCGGCCTGGTGATCGTGGACGAGGAGCAGCGGTTCGGCGTCGAACACAAGGAAGCGCTGAAGAAGATGCGCACCAACGTGGACGTCCTGGCCATGAGCGCGACGCCGATCCCGCGCACCCTGGAGATGTCCCTGACAGGCATCCGGGAGACCTCCACCCTGGCCACCCCGCCGGAGGAACGGCATCCGGTTCTGACCTACGTGGGCCCATACACGGACAAGCAGACCTCCGCGGCGATCCGCCGCGAACTGATGCGCGAGGGACAGGTGTTCTTCGTGCACAACCGGGTCTCAACGATCGAACGCACCGCCGCGAAGATCCGCGAACTGGTCCCCGAGGCGCGCGTGGAGGTGGCGCACGGCAAGATGTCGGAGAGCCGGCTGGAGCAGATCATCGTGGACTTCTGGGAGAAGCGGTTCGACGTCCTGGTCTGCACCACCATCATCGAAACCGGGCTGGATATCTCCAACGCCAACACCCTGATCGTGGACGGGGCGGACAAGTACGGCCTGTCCCAGCTGCACCAGCTCCGCGGCCGGGTGGGCCGCGGCCGCGAGCGCGCTTACGCCTACTTCCTGTACCCCTCGGAGAAACCATTGGGCGAGGTGGCGCTGGAGCGGCTCAAGGCCGTGGCCGCGCACAACGAACTGGGCGCCGGCATGCAGCTGGCCATGAAGGACCTGGAGATCCGCGGGGCCGGCAACCTGCTGGGCGGTGAACAGTCCGGGCACATCCAGGGGGTTGGCTTCGACCTGTACATCCGGCTGGTGGGCGAAGCCGTGGCGGACTTCCGCGGCGAAGCCGAAGAGAAGGCCGCGGAGATGAAGATCGAGCTGCCGGTCAACGCGCACCTGCCGCACGACTACGTCCCCGGCGAACGGCTGCGCCTGGAGGCCTACCGGAAGCTCGCCGCCGCGGTCACCAACGAGGCCATCGACGAGGTCACGGCCGAGCTTGTGGACCGCTACGGCGAGCTGCCGCTGCCCGCACAGAACCTGGTGGCCGTGGCCCGGTTCCGGGTGGGCGCACGCGAGGCCGGCCTGACTGACGTCGCGCTGCAGGGCAACTTCATCAAGTTCTCCCCGGCCACCCTGCCTGAGTCGAAGGTGATGCGCCTGAACCGCATGTACCCGGGCTCGCAGTCCAAGCCCGCACTGGACGCCGTCCTCATCCCCAAGCCGAAAACCGCACGGATCGGCGGCCGGGACCTGCGGGACGCCGAGATCCTCGAATGGGCCAACGGCGTGATCCGGAACATCTTCTCCGATGCTCCCCTGACTGTCGGTTAGGGGTGATGGGAGGACACCACGCCGCGTCGGGAGCCGCGGCGTGGGTAGCTGTTGCGTCCACCGGGCCGTACACGCTGGGCTGGTATCCGCTGGATCCCACCGGCATCCTCATCGGAGGAATGGCCACGGCGGGCACGGCCCTGGTGTGCGACTGGGACCACCGGTCAAGCACGGTGGCGCACTCGCTGCCGCCACTGTCCAATGTGATCGCGCGGGGCATTGAGAACGCCAGCGGCGGCCACCGGCAGGGAACGCATTCCATCCTGGGCGCCGCGGTCTTCGTGTTCCTGGCCGGCCTGGCATCCCAGGTGCATATGGACACCCCATGGGGGCACCTGTCCGTGGGTGCCGGGCTGTTGTGCATGTTCCTGATCAACATCGCGGCGAAGGCACTGAAGCTCTTTCCCAAGAGCGGCTTCATCTCGAACTGGATCTTCGCCCTGGCAATGGCGGGCCTTGTCACGTTCTACGCGCCGGAACAATGGACCTGGCTGCCGACGTCAATGCTCATCGGCGTGGTGGTGCATATCGTCGGCGACCTGGTCACCACCGGGGGAGTGCCGCTGCTGTGGCCGCTGGTCATCAGGCCACCCCGGCTGCTGCGGAGGCTTCCCCTGCTGCGGAACGTCTGGCGGCCCAATGGCGCCCTCTCCGTACCCCTGCTGGGAAGGGCAGGATCCAAGCGGGAGTGGCTGGTGCTGATCCCGGTCAGCGCGTATGCCATGGTGGGCATGTCCATGGCCGGCTGGGCCATCGCCCGGGACCATTGGGGCCCTGCGGCCGCGGCCGCAGGTGCCTGGATCAGGCTCTGGTTCTAGCCGCAGGCAGGCTTCCACCCACAGACAGCAAAGGACCCCGGACATTGTCCGGGGTCCTTTGACGCTGCCTGCTGTGGGTCAGTGCTCGCCCGCTGAGTCGGAGCGTCCGAGGACGGTCTGCGGGATCCAGAACGCCAGCGCGAACAGGACAAGGCACACGGCCATCGGCCAGGCGTTGCTCAGGGTGAGGAATGACAGGGAGTAGATGGCGCCAAGGAAAAGAGCGAAGCTGATCACGAAAAGGACGGCGCTGGTGGCCACGTTGTTCTCGTTCTGCGGTGTGCGGACCGTGTCCTGGTTCGACGTCGTGTCCCGGCTGGACGCGTTGATCTTGCTGGACATGTGTTCCTCCTCGGCCCCGCGGGGCTTGGTCTGTGGCGGCCGTCCGGTTCCGGTCAGTAAGCGGCTGAACCCTGTTCACCCTTGACGATGGCAATCCCGGAGCTGGCGCCGATTCGTGTTGCACCTGCTGCAATCATAGCCTGAGCATCGGCCAGGGACCGTACGCCGCCGGAGGCCTTGACCCCCATGTTCGGGCCCACGGCCTTGCGCATCAGGGCCACGTCGTCAACGGTGGCGCCGCCACCGTTGAAGCCCGTGGAGGTCTTCACGAAGTCGGCGCCGGCCTCCACTGCCGCCTGGCACGCCAGGACCTTCTGTGCGTCGGTCAGGAGGGCCGTTTCGATGATCACCTTCAGGATGGCACCGCCGGCATGCACGGTCTCGGCCACGGCAGCGATGTCATCCGTCAGGGCGCCCTTGTCGCCTGCCCTGGCAGCGGCGATGTTGATCACCATGTCCACCTCGTCCGCACCGTCCAGCACCGCGCCGCGGGCCTCGAACGACTTCACGTCCGTGGGGGTCGCCCCCAGCGGAAAGCCCACCACGGAGCAGGTGAGGACTCCCGAACCCTTCAACGCGGTGGTGACGGTCTTGACCCAGACAGGGTTGACGCAGACCGACTTGAACCCGTACTCAGCGGCTTCGGCACAGACCTTCAGGACCTCGGCTTCCGAGGCTTCGGGCTTGAGCAGCGTGTGGTCGATGTAGGAGGCGATGTTCCCATCACCGGCGGGTGTGGCGGTGCCTGGCTGCACAGTGGCTTCATTGCTCATGATGGTCCTCTCGAGGGGCTTCGTGGGCCCGGCGCGTCAGTGACTCTTTTCGGAAACCATCTTGTCACAGCGGGCCGGGACCGCACCGGATACCCGGAAGCGGACGCCGCGGGAGTGCCGGGCCGGCCCGGTCAGGCGGCCACCTGGAGTGCCGGCGCGGGAGAGGTGGATGGAGCTGCTGTGGCAACAGCGGTCAGCAACTGGCTGGCGCAGGCACCCGCAGCGGACGCCGCCGCGACCAGCAGGCCCAGCCGCACGCCGTCGAACGCCGCGGCGTCACCGATGGCCCAAATGCCGGGAACCGAGGTGCGGAAGTCGCGGCTGATCACGATGCCGCCGCCGGTGGCCGTCCGCACACCCGCAGTGGCGGCGAGGCTGTCCCGGGACACCCGCTCCTCGGCCAGGACCACCAGGTCTCCGGTCATGCTGCTGCCGTCCTCGAAGACGACGGCGGATGTGGCCAGGCCGGAGGTGGATCCGCCCGGGACAACGGAAGGGACGACGGCGGCGGGCCGGGCCGTGGTGCGGATGGGCCGCACGCCCTTGGCCCGGAGTACTGCTTCGGCCTGCCCGGCGGCCGCGCCCGTGCCGACGAGGATGCCGACGGGCCGTCGCCCGAGCTCCCGGGTGATTTCCTGCACGCCCTCGGCGATGCGCGGGGCGTCATCGATGGTGGAGTAGCTCAGGCACTGGGCCGCGCCGTCCACGGGGTTGGCAACGGGGGCGGAACCGGTGGCAATGACCAGCTGGTCGTACGCGAATTCCATGCCGTCGGCGGTGGCGACCGTCCGGTTGGCTGCATCGATGTGGCTTGCTGGCTGGCCGAACCGCACGGAAACCTGGGGCAGCATGGCCAGCTCCAGCAGTTCAGCGGGGCTGTCGTCACGGTTGCTCAGCACGGTGATGGTGCCGGTGAAACGGGCGCGGTCCAACTGTGCCACCAGGGCTTGGGCGGCCGGTCCGGCGCCGGCGATGACGATGCGGGTTGCGTCGGAGGTGGACGGTGAGGGTGCCGGAGCGGACATGTGCTGGCCCTTTCGCTGGTGGCCGGTAACCGGCCGGAACTTCGTGATGCAACCCAGCGTAGGGGCCTGCTTTTTCGGTTGTGTTACCCGTCCATTGCTGTTTCCACGGGTCCTGTTCGCCAGTATTTACCGGCCGGTAACACAACCCGTGACGCACCTCTCATCCGGGAACGGGCCGACACATTCGGCCGCGTCCGGGACCTCAGACGCGGATCCGGTAGCCCCGTTTGACCACGGTTTCAATGAGCTTGCCGTCCGGCAGCGATGACCGCAGCCGGCTCACGGTCATGTCCAGCGCATGCACGGAACCGCGCAGTTCCAGCAGGTCGGAGAGCGATTCTCGGGACAGGACCGCACCTCCGGCGCCCAGCAGCGCGCGCAGGAGCAGCAGCGGAGCGGGGGCCAGTTCCACCTGCCGGCCATCGATGCGCAGGCTGCGGCCCCGGAGCTCGATGTTTCCGGAGCGGGTGTCCAGCCGCCGGACATGGTTCAAAGCCAGGTGTTCGCACACCAGCCGGATCAAGGCTCCCATCCGGAACCGTTCCGGGATCAGTGGCGTCACCCCGGCATCCAGCAGCGGCTGCGCGGTCACGGGACCGACTACTGCGGTGGTGACGTTCAGTTTCAGGCTCTCCACCAGCTGCTTGTACAGGCCCATCTCATGGGCCGTGCTCCACATGGCGTCCACCGCGGGGGCGCTGGTGAAGGTGAGGACGTCCAGGTTCCCGCTGCAGGCGGCCTCGATCAGCCGCGGAAGCTTGTCCTCGCCGTCGGGCTTCACCCAGCGGTAGGGCGTGACGGTCAGGACCGTGGCACCGGACATCCGCAGCCGCTCGATCTGGCGGACATCGGTGTATCCGTGCAGCTGCATGGCCACGGTCTTGCCCTTCACGCCTTCGGTGAGCAGCATGTCCACCAGGGTGGCGGTGGTCTCGTCACTGCTGATCCCGACGTCGGCAAGGCCGGCCGCGCGCACGGCACCGCGGGCTTTGGGTCCCCGGACGAACATGCGGCAGCTTCCCAGCGTTTCCAGCAGTTCATCGCCGAGGCCGAAGGAGTCTGCGGCTTCGCACCAACGGCGCATGCCGTAGGCCGTGGTGGCAATGCACAGGTCCGGCTTCGCCGCGATGATGGCCCGGGTGTCCTCGATCAGGCGCATGTCTTCCTGGACGGGGGCGATCTTCAGTGCAGGGGCATGCAGCACTTCGGCGCCGCGCCGTTCCAGCGCCTCGATGAGGTCGCGGGAGCGCCGGTCCGAGGTGACGCCGATGCGGAACCCCTCCAGCGGAGATTCCGCGGCATCCGTTGCTTCTTCAGCCTGCGTGGGTTCGGCCGGTGCAAGTGCGGTCATGGGGGTCAATCCTTTCATGATCCCAGCAGCGAGGCCGCCAGCCTGTCCAGGTCGGCGGCGGCTCCGGCGTGCTGCCGGTTGGCTTCGGCCACCCGGACCACCTCGCCGATGACCAGTACTGCCGGGTTGCTGCAGCCGGCAGCGGCGGAGGTGATGGTGCCCAGGTCCGCGATGGTGGTGCGCTGGCCGGGCCGGTAGCCGCGTTCCACCACTGCCATGGGCATGTCCGGGCGCATCCCGGCGCGGCGCAGGCCTGCGGCGAGCTGGTGGAGGGTCCCGATGCCCATGAGCACCACGATGGTCCCGCCCAGGCCGGCCAGGTGGTGGTGTTCTTTTTCGGTGAGCGGGGCGTGCCCGGAAACCACCGTGAACATGTGGCTGACTTCGCGGTGGGTGACCGGGATGCCGGCGGCGGCCGGCACCGAGATGGCGCTGGTCACGCCGGACACTACGTGGACCTTGACACCGGCGGCCACGCACGCGGCCACTTCCTCGCCGCCCCGGCCGAAGACATAGGGGTCCCCGCCCTTGAGGCGGACCACGTTGTTGCCGGCCAGGGCGCTTTCGACCATCAGTTTTTCGATGTCCGACTGGCTGACCTTGTGGTGGCCCGGCTTCTTTCCGACGTCCACCAGCTCGGCGGAGGTCAGCAACGGAAGCTCCTGGTACGGGGCCAGCCGGTCATAGAATACGACGTCCGCATCCCGGAGCGCCTTGACCGCAGCAACGGTGAGCAGGTCACCGGTGCCGGGGCCGCCGCCCACCAGGGTGACGTGCCCGGCAGGGCCTGCGGCAGGCTCAACGGCGACCGGGATCCCGGCGTCCCGGCAGCGGTCCAGGAGGGCGCCCCAGCCGGGCTGTCCGTCCTCAACGGCGGCGACCAGGAACAGCCGCTCAGGCAGGTGGGCACCGTGGGCGCTGCCCGGGCTGCTGAGGCGGTGGACGACGGCGCCCGCGGCTTCATACCGCCGTACTGCCTGCCGCGCGGCAGGGTCCGTGCCGGTCACCAGGACGTCCCGGCCCGTGAGGTCGATACTGAGCTGCATGCTATGCCTCGTTTTCAGTGGTTTCCGGCGTGGCGGCGCGGACCGGGATGGAAGCGCCAATCAGGACTTTGCCCTTTTCCTCCGCGGTGGCGGGGCGCATCTGGCCGCGCTCGTCCGGGACGAACGTGATGGAATCGTCCTTCTGGTCCGGTGCGTTGACGAAGGAACGGAACCGGCGGAGCCGCTCGGGGTCCTTCAGCGTGTCTGCCCATTCATCGACGTAGGTGTCCACGTGCTTCGCCATGGCCGCTTCAAGGTCCGCGGCGATGCCCAGGGTGTCCTTGACCACCACGTCCTCGACGTGCTTGATGCCGCCCTCGAGCTCTTCCTGCCACCGGGCGGTGCGCTGAAGGCGGTCCGCAGTGCGGATGTAGTACATGAAGTAGCGGTCGATGTACCGGATGAGGGTCTCATCGTCCAGGTCCTTGGCCAGGAGCTGGGCGTGGGCGGGGGTGGCTCCGCCGTTGCCGCCGACGTAGAGGTTCCAGCCGTCCGCGGTGGCGATCACGCCAACGTCCTTGCCGCGGGCCTCCGCACATTCACGGGCACAGCCGGAGACGCCCATCTTCAGCTTGTGCGGGCTGCGCAGGCCGCGGTAGCGCAGCTCCAGCTGGATGGCCATGGCTACCGAGTCCTGCACGCCGAACCGGCACCAGGTGGAACCGACGCACGACTTCACCGTACGCAGGCTCTTGCCGTAAGCCTGGCCGGACTCGAAGCCGGCGTCCACCAGTTCCTTCCAGATTTCCGGGAGCTGCTCCAGCCGGGCACCGAACATGTCGATCCGCTGGCCGCCGGTGATCTTCGTGTAGAGGCCGTACTTTTCGGCGACGGCGGCGATCACGCCGAGCTTCTTGGGAGTAATTTCCCCGCCGGCGATGCGGGGGACCACCGAGTAGGTGCCGTCCTTCTGCATGTTGGCCAGGGCCCGGTCGTTGGTGTCCTGGAGGGTGCCGCGGCCGGCGTCCAGCACGTAGGCGCTGTTCTGGCTGGCCAGGATGTTGGCGATGGTGGGCTTGCAGATGTCGCAACCGGCCCCGGTGCCGTACTTGGACATGATCTCCTCGAAGGAGGTCAGTCCCAGGACGCGGATGGCGTCGAAGAGTTCCTGGCGGGACAGCTCGATGTGTTCGCAAAGAGCCTTGGAGACCTCGACGCCGGACTTGGTCAGTTCGGTTTCCAGCAGCTTCTTCAGCATGGGGACGCAGGAACCGCACTGGGTTCCAGCGCGGGTGCAACCCTTCAGTTCGCCAAGTTCCTGGACAGGGGCATTGCCGTCGCAGGCACCGCAGCCGTTGATGGCGTCGCGGATGGTTCCGGCCGTGACGTTGTTGCAGGAGCAGAGGGTGGCGTCGTCGGGAAGCTCGGTTTCGGGAGCTTCGCCGCCGCCTGCCGCGGTCAGGAACGCGCCGGGCTCTGCGGGAAGTTCGCGGCCCAGGAGCGGGCGCAGGCTCATGTAGGGAGAGGCGTCGCCGACAAAAATGCCGCCCAGGAGGGTCTTGGCGTCATCCGTGGTGACGATCTTCTGGTAGACGCCGCGGGCGGGGTCCGCGTAGACGATTTCGAGGGCGTGTTCGGTGCGGGCAAAGGCGTCGCCGAAGCTGGCCACGTCCACGCCGGAGAGCTTCAGTTTGGTGGCGGTGTCGAAGCCGGGGAACGTGGCGTCGCCGCCGTGCAGCCGGTCGGCAACGATCTCGGCCATGGTGTTGGCGGGAGCCACCAGGCCGAGGCACATGCCGCCAAAGTTGGCTACCTCGCCGATGGCCCAGATGCCGGGGACTTCGGTGGCGCAGTAGTCGTTGATGACCACGCCGCCGCGCTGGCCCAGGCTGAAGAGCTGCTCTTCGCCGTCGGCGGCCCGGAAGAGCTCATCGCGGGGCTTGACGCCGACCGCAACGATCACCAGGTCGGCCGGGATGATGCGTTCGTCGGCCATCAGCACCCCGGTGACCTGGCCGTCGTCGTCCGCCAGGATCTCGGACGGGAACACGCCGCCGTGGACCTCGAAGCCCTTGGCTTCGATCAGGCGGCCCAGGGCCTGGCCTGCGCCCTCGTCCAGCTGGGTGTTCATCAGCCAGGGGGCCCCGTTGATGACTACGGGGGTGGCGCCGAGCTGTTCGGTGCCGGCGGCGGATTCGAGTCCCAGGAGGCCGCCGCCGATGGTGACGGCGTTGATCTTGCGGCCGAGCTTTTCGGTGAGTTCTGTGACGGCCTTGTTGATGGCCCACACGTCCTCGAGCGTCCGGTAGACGTGGGCGTGCTGGGCGCCGGGGATGGGCAGGCGCACGGCGTCCGAGCCTGTGGCCACCACCAGTTCGTCATATTCGTAGGTGTTGCCTGCGGCCGTTTCCACCGTCTTGGCTTCGGCGTTGACCTTGACGACGCGCTCGCCGGTCTTCAGGGCCACGGAGCCGTGGTCCCACATGGTGGCCGTTCCCAGCGTCAGGTCCACGCCGGTGTCCGTGAGGGCCTTGGAGAGTGCCACCCGGTCATAGGGGAGGTGGGCTTCTTCGGTGAGGACCGTGACATGCCAGCCGTCGAGGCCGCGGGCATGCATGGCGTCCGCGAAACGGTGGGCCGCAGGGCCGCCGCCGGCGACGACGATGCGGCGCGGAGTCTCGGTGCTTGAAGTCTGTTCGGTCACGGGGGGCCTTTCGCATGGGCCGCAGACGGTGCTCTGCAGCTTGTGCCTCCAGCCTAGGTAGGGGCAGTTTCGCCTCAGTTTCCCTTTTGTTTCGTCAACTTAACTTCTGCATCACGAACGCATTTCCGGCCGCGTGAGTTCTCTTTTACCCGCCGGACACATTCACCGCACCCCCTTGAAACACCCGCAACCTAGCGTGGAACACGGCAGCAGAAGCAGCCGCTTGCAAAGACGACAGGCACAAGGAGAGGAGCCGGACATGACGGCAACACTGGAAATTGGGGCGCTCGCCGCCGACTCAGACACCGCCGGATTCCGGACCGGCTGGCACCGTGTTTGCGCGGTGGATGACCTCGAACCCGCCTGGGGCGAGGCTGCGCTGCTTGCCGGCCGCCAGGTGGCCCTGTTCCGCACGGGTCCCCGTGAAGTCTTCGCCGTGGGCCACCAGGATCCGGCCACCGGCGCGCACGTCATGGCGCGCGGCATCCTTGGCTCCAAGGGGACGCGGCCCACTATTGCCTCCCCGCTGCACAAGGAGGTCTACGACCTCGAAACCGGTGAATGCTTCACCACCCCGGGCCTGCGCCTGGATGCGTTCAGCACCCGGATCACCAACGGGTTCGTCGAAGTGGAACTCTAGGACTTTCCCGCACACAGGAAAGGGGCGCCAGGCGGCGCCCCTTTGGTGTTTAACCCAGGGCGGTTAAAGTCCCAGTGCCTCGCTGACATCGTGCAGGACCTCGTCCAGCGAGGCCCGCGCCGCCTGCCGCGCCTCGGGGAGTTCCGCAGCGGAACCCACCTGGTGGATCACTTCGAGGTAGCACTTGAGTTTGGGCTCCGTGCCGCTGGGCCTGATGATCACGCGGGTCAGGTCCCTGGTGATGTACAGCAGGCCCTCCGTGGGCGGCAACTGCCCGCTTCCCTCTGCCAGGTCCGTGAACACTTCCACCGCCGACTGCCCGAACGATTCCGGCGGCGAAACCCGCAGACGGTTCATCATGGCGTCGAGGAGACCCAGGTCCGCGACCCGGATGCTCAGCTGGTCGCTGGCGTGCAGGCCGTGCTGGAGGTACAGCTCATCGAGGGTGTCGAAGACCGTCTTGCCGGCGGCTTTGGCGGTGGCGGCGAGTTCGGCGATCAGGAGGGCGGCGGAAATGCCGTCCTTGTCCTTCACCAGGTCCGGCGCAACGCAGTAACCGAGCGCTTCCTCGTAGCCGTAGGTGAGGCCGGGGACCCGGGAAATCCACTTGAATCCCGTCAGGGTTGCCTCATGGGCGAATCCCGCGCCGGCCGCGACGCGAGCCAGCAGCCGTGAGGACACGATCGAATTGGCGAAGACGCCCTGGTGGTCCGCCTCGGCGCCCGTACCGGCGTCCGCGAGCCTGGCGGCAATATGGGCCCCCAGCAAGGCGCCAACCTCGTCTCCGCGGAGCATCCGCCAGGCACCGGTGTCCGGGTCCTTGGCGGCGACGGCAGCCCTGTCGGCGTCGGGATCGTTCGCTATGACGATGTCGGCGTCCAGCCGTGCGGCCGTCTCCACGGCGAGGTCAAGTGCACCGGGTTCTTCCGGGTTGGGGAAGCTGACGGTCGGAAATTCTGGGTCCGGTTCGGCCTGCTCGGCCACCATGGTGACATCCGTGAAACCTGCCGCTCTCAGGACCTCCAGTGCTGTAGCGCCGCCCACGCCGTGCAGCGGGGTCAGGACGATCCGCAGGTCCCGGGCGGGGAACCGGTCCGGCATGGCCAGTGCCGCCGTCGCCTGCCGGTAGTCCGCGGCCAGGGAGCCGTCCAGGACGGTCCACCCGCTGTCCGCCAGCTCGATTGAGTCAACGGGACCCACGGCGCTGATCCGCTCGGCGATCCGGGCATCATAGGGTGCCACGATCTGCGCGCCGTCACCATCAGCGGATACCGCATGACGGCCCAGGTAGACCTTGTACCCGTTGTCCTGCGGCGGGTTGTGGCTGGCGGTAACCATGACGCCGCCGTCGCATTCCAGGGCGCGAACGGCGTACGCCAGCAGGGGAGTGGGGAGGGCTGCCGGGAGCAGGAACGTCTCGATCCCCGCCGCGGTGAGGATGGCGGCGGTTTCGGCTGCGAAGACATCCGAGTTATGCCGGGCGTCATACCCGACGACGGCGCGCGGCCGGGTGCCGGAAGAGGATTCGGCCACGGCGTCCACCAGGAAGGCGGCCAGTCCGGCTGCGGCGCGGCGGACCACCACCCGGTTCATCCGGTTCGGCCCCGGTCCGAGCGCGGCACGCAGGCCTGCCGTGCCGAACTGCAGCGTGCCGCGGAAGCTGTCTTCCAGTTCCTGCCGGGCCGCGGGGTCGCCCTCTTCAACGAGGCTGACAAGCTCAAGCAGCGATGCTTGTGTTGCGGGATCCGGATCCAGGGCAGCCCATTCCCGGGCCCCGGCAAGCAGGCGAAGTTCGGCATCGGAAGACGTCATGGGCCTAACGCTATCGTCATTGCAGGTCCGCTGCCCGCACCCCGGCAGCCCGGGGCGTTTAGAGCCGGGCGATGATGTCGGCCAGCAACCGGGAGATGCGCGGGCCCGCCGCGTGGCCGGATTCGATGACTTCCTGGTGGCTGAGCGGCTGGGGGCTGATGCCCGCTGCCAGGTTGGTGACCAGGGAAATACCGAACACTTCCATTCCGGCGTGGCGGCCGGCGATGGCCTCCAGGGCCGTCGACATGCCGATCAGGTCCGCCCCGATCCGCTTGGCGTACTGTACTTCGGCCGGCGTCTCGTAGTGCGGGCCGGGGAACTGGGCGTAGATGCCCTCGTCCAGGGCGGGATCCACCTCGCGGGCCAGTTTACGGATCCGGGGGGAATACAGGTCTGTGAGGTCCACGAACGTGGCGCCCTCCAGCGGGGACGCGGCGGTTAGGTTGATGTGGTCGCTGATCAACACCGGGGTGCCGGGCGCCCACGCCTCGTTCAGCCCGCCGCAGCCGTTGGTGAGGACCAGCGTGCTGCACCCGGCCGCCGCGGCGGTGCGGATGCCGTGCACCACTGCACGGACGCCCTTCCCCTCGTAGTAGTGGGTCCGCGCACCCAGGACCAAGGCGCGCTTTCCGTCCTTGGTCAGGACTGACCGGATGGTTCCCACGTGGCCTTCCACGGCGGGGGCGTGGAAGCCGGGGACTTCCTCCGCGGAGAGGGTGGCAGTGGTTTCGCCAATGAGGTCGGCCGCCTCGCCCCATCCGGAACCGAGGACCAGGGCGACGTCGTGGCGGTCCACGCCGGTCTCCTCGGCAATGTAGTCCGCGGCGGCGCGGGCGGCGGCGAACGGGTCCGTGTTCAGGAAGTCTGTTGTACTCACCAGTACAAGTTATCCTGCCGCCAGTGTTGGCCTCATCACGGCTGGCCCCGAAAGCGCCCGTTTTCTTGGTGGTCGGGCCGGAATGGGCGAGAATGGATGACTGTGACTACGCATCCAGATTTCAGTTCCCCCCGAATCGCGATCCTGGGAGGCGGCCCCGGCGGATACGAAGCGGCCATGGTCGCCGCCTCGCTCGGGGCGACGGTCACCATCATCGAACGCGCCGGGCTCGGCGGCTCCGCCGTGCTGACCGACGTCGTTCCTTCCAAGACCCTCATCGCCACGGCCGACCTCATGACCCGGGTGGCTGAGGCCGGCGAGCTGGGAGTGAAGTTCGACGTCGACGGCGGCGACTTCGTGCCGGTGATGCACGCAGACCTCAAGCACATCAACGACCGGCTCCTCAACCTGGCGCGCAACCAATCCCAGGACATCCGTGACGGCCTGGAGAAGCTGGGCGTTCGCATCATCGCCGGCTCCGGCCGCCTCCTGAACCCCCACACCATCGAGGTCCTGACCGCCGACGGCACCGAGACAGTGGAAGCCGACACCATCCTGCTGGCCGTTGGCGCGCACCCCCGCGAATTGGAAACAGCCCGCCCGGACGGTGAGCGGATCCTGAACTGGACCCAGATCTACGACCTTGACGAACTGCCCGAGGAACTGATCGTCGTCGGCTCCGGCGTGACAGGTGCCGAGTTCGCCTCCGCCTACAACGGCCTCGGCTCCAAGGTCACCCTGGTCTCCAGCCGCGACCGCGTGCTGCCGGGCTCCGACGTGGACGCCGCAGTGGTGCTGGAGGAAGTCTTCGAGCGCCGCGGGGTCCGGGTCCTGTCCCGCTCCCGCGCCCAGTCCGTGGAACGCACGGGTGACGGCGTGGTGGTGACTCTCGCCGACGGCTCCACCGTGACCGGAAGCCACTGCCTGCTCTGCCTGGGCTCCATCCCCAACACCGCGGGACTGGGCCTTGAAGAAGCCGGGGTGGCGGTCAGCGACAGTGGCCACATCAAGGTTGACGGCGTGTCCCGCACCACCGCCCCGAATATCTACGCCGCCGGCGACTGCACCGGCGTCCTGCCGCTGGCCTCCGTGGCCGCCATGCAGGGCCGCATCGCAGTGGCGCACTTCATGGGCGACGGCGTGACCCCGCTCAAGCTCCACCAGGTGGCGTCGAACATCTTCACGTCCCCGGAGATCGCCAACGTGGGGGTGTCCGAGGCCGAGATCGAGTCCGGCAAGTACCAGGCGGACATCATCAAGCTTTCGCTCCGCAGCAACGCCCGCGCCAAGATGCGCAACGCCAAGGACGGCTTCGTGAAGATCTTTGCCCGGAAGGGCTCCGGAACCGTGATTGGCGGCGTGGTGGTGGGTCCCAACGCGTCGGAGCTGATCTTCCCGATCTCCATCGCGGTCAAGCAGAAGCTGCACGTGGACGACCTCGCCAGCACCTTCACCGTGTACCCGTCCCTGACCGGATCCATCTCCGAGGCCGCCCGCCGCCTGCACGTCCACATGTAGTCAGAGGTCCAGGACCCTAGGCCGCCGCGACCGCCTGAAAGTGCTTTTCGATAAGCCCCTTGATGTCCTCGTGGCAACCCCCGCATCCCGTGCCGGCCCGGGTGGCCTTGGATACTTCCGCCACGGTTGAGCAGCCATCCTCCACAGCGCCCTGGATTGCGGCTCCGCTGACACCCGCGCACCGGCAGACGGTGCCGGCGGGGTCGGCGGCTCCGGCGCCGGGCACCTGGTCCGGACCGTCCAGGCGCAAGAGCAGGGAACGGTCGGCAGGGAGTTCCGCGCCCCGTTCAAAAAGCCCCACCAGTTCGGCCGCGGTGCGCGGCATCCCGACCGACACGAGGCCTTCCAGCACGCCGCCGCGGGTGGTCATCTTGACGTAGCGGCCATGCTCCGGATCGGCCCATTGGGCGATTTGCAGGCGCGGCCGGCCGTTGACGGCCCCCGACGTGAGCACTTCCTCGTCCCAGGGGTCGGCGCCGTTGTCCCCGGCCACCGCCATGTTCAGGCCGCGGGCCTTCAACACCACGACGCCGGGCTGTTCCGGCGGCAGCGCGGGGAGCAGCTCCGCCTCCGCGGCTGCCCCTTCGGCCAGGAGGGTGAGGTAGCCGGCCAGCCATTCGGCCTGGCGCCAGCCGGGACCCACAAGCCCGGAGGGTCCCTTGGCGTTCCTGCATGCGGCGCAGCCCGGATCCGGGCAGCGAACCTCCGCGCAGTCGCCGATGGCGAAGATGTGCGGTTCGTGGTGCGCCCGCAGCCGGTGGTCCACCAGGATCCCGGTGCCGGTGGACAGTCCGCAGCCTTCGGCCAGTTCGGTCCGCGGACGGACCCCGCACGAGAGGACCAGGAGGTCGCCGTCGATCGCTGATCCGTCGTCCAGGAGCAAAGCCGAAAAACCGCCGTCGGGCGCATTGTGCTCAACGCCGGTGGAGCGGGCGTTGCCTGCCACCCGGACGCCGCACCGGCGCAGCCCGGCGGCCAGGACGGCTCCGCCCCCGCGGTCGATGTTGCGGCCCAGGGGGTGCGGCCCGTTGTGGACCACGGTGACCGTGGCCCCTTCCTCCGCCGCAGCCAGGGCCGTCTCCAAACCCAGGACCCCGCCGCCAAGGATTACGACCCGCTTGCCGCCGTCCACCGCCTGCCGGAGCACGTCCGCATCGCGGAGGTCGCGCAAAGCCGTAACCCCGGCGGGCAGCACGGGGGAGGCGGGGTCGGGGTTGATGCCGGTGAGGTTGGGGATGACCGGCCGGGAGCCGGTGGCAAACACCAGCCTGTCGTAGTGCACCGCGGTGCCGTCCGAAAGCAGGACCTGTTGCCGCGCCCGGTCCACCCGCTTGACCCGCACACCCAGGCGGACATCCACACCCTCGGCCGCCAGTTCGGCGGCGTCGGCGAGGGCCAGGGCGCCGGCGGTGGTGCGGCCGACGCCGAGGTCCGCTACCAGGACGCGGTTGTAGGCGGCCTCGGACTCCTCACCCACCACGGTGAGGTGGGCATGCCCACCGCGGACGGCGGGCAGGAGCTCGTCCACCAGCCTGGCGGCCACGGGGCCGAATCCCACGATCACAATCTGCTCGCTCATGAGGCCTCCGTCTTTTGCAGCATACGGGCGGAATCGGGTGCGGCCACGGGCCGGACCCACACGGTGTTGAACTTGAATTCAGGCATCCCGGAGACGGGATCGGTGGCGGCTTCGGTCAGTCGGTTGGCGCTTTCGGCCCCCGGGAAGTGGAAGGGCAGGAAGACCGTTTCGGGGCGGATGGCGGTGGTGAGCTCCGCCCGGCACACCACCTCCCCGCGGTCGTTCGCCACGGAGAGCAGCGAACCGGCGGTGATGCCCAGGGCCTCGGCGGCCGCGGGGTGGATCTGGGCCTTCGCTTCCGGCTGCGCTGCGAGCAGTTCGGAGACCCGCCGCGTCTGCGCGCCGGACTGGTAGTGCTCCAGGAGGCGCCCGGTGATGAGGGTCATTTCCTTGGCACCGGCCGCAGCGTTCGCGCCGGGGTTGGAAGTGGAAGGACGACGGCGGCGGGGAGCCACCGGGACCATGACCGCCTTGCCGTCCGGGTGTGCGAAGCCGTCCCGGAAGAGCCTCGGTGTGCCGGTGCTGCCGGCCGGGTAGGGCCAGTAGGCGGCCTCGCCCCGGTCCAGCATGGCGTAGTCGATGCCGGAGTAGTCGGCCAGGCCGCCGGCGGAGGCAAGCCGCAGTTCCTCGAAGACCGTTTGCGGATCCTCGCTGTAGGTGGAGGGGGCGTCCAGCCGCTCGGCCAGCCGGGCCATGATCCACAGTTCGCTGCGGGCGCCCGCGGGTGGTGAGATGGCGCGGCGCCGGCGCAGGACGCGTCCTTCCAGGTTGGTCAGGGTGCCTTCTTCTTCGGCCCACTGCAGCACGGGAAGGATGAGGTCAGCCTCTGCGGCGGTCTCCGACATGAAGAAGTCGCACACCACCAGGAAGTCCAGGCTGCGCAGGCCCTTGATGACCGCGTTGGCGTCGGGGGCGGCCACGGCGATGTTGGAGGCGTGAACGAAGAGGCACCGGACGCCGTCGGGCTGTCCCAGTGACTTCAGCAGTTGGACGGCGGGCAGCCCGGGGCCGGGGATCAACGCCTCGGGTACGCCCCACACGGATGCCACGTGGGCACGGGCTGCGGGGTCGGTGATCTTCCGGTAGCCGGGGAGCTGGTCAGCCTTCTGGCCGTGCTCGCGGCCGCCCTGGCCGTTGCCCTGCCCGGTGAGGGTACCGTAGCCGCTGCGGGCCGAGCCCGGGAGGCCCAGCAGGAGGCTGAGGTTGATGGCGGCAGTGGCGGTGTCGGTGCCGTCCACGTGCTGTTCCACGCCGCGGCCGGTGAGGATGTAGCTGCCACCTGCAAGCGCCCCGGCGGCAAGCCTGCGGGCAGTTTCCCGGATCAGGTCCGCGGGCACGCCGGTGAGGGATTGCACGCGCTCGGGCCAGAAGGCGTTGACGCTGCGGGCTACGGCCTTGTAGCCGGAGGTACGGTCCTGCAGGTAGCCGGTGTCCACCAGGTTTTCGTGGATGACCACGTGCGAGAGCCCCAGCAGCAGGGTGAGGTCGGTTCCCGGCAGGGGCTGGAGGTGGATGCCGCCGCCGTCGGCCGTGAAGGCTGCTGTGGCGGAACGGCGCGGATCCACCACAATCAATCCGCCGGCGTTGCGGGCACCCTGCAGGTGCTGGACGAACGGCGGCATGGTCTCGGCAACGTTCGAACCGAGCATCAGGATGGTGCCGGCGGTGTCCAGGGCTTCGAGCGGGAACGGCAGGCCGCGATCCACACCGAAGGCGCGCATTCCGGCGGCAGCTGCCGAGGACATGCAGAACCTGCCGTTGTAGTCGATCCGGGAGGTGCCCAGGGCCAGCCGGGCGAACTTGCCCAACTGGTAGGCCTTCTCGTTCGTGAGTCCGCCGCCGCCAAAGACGCCGACGGCGTCCGCTCCGTGGCGTGCGCGGGCATCTTTCACTGCCGCCGCGGCCAGGTCCAGGGCCTGGTCCCAGCCGATGGGCCGGTGGACGCCGTCGGGGCCCTTCAGCAGCGGTTCGGTGATCCTGCCGGCGTGGTTCAGCAACGCGGCGGAAGTCCACCCCTTGCGGCAGAGTCCGCCGCGGTTGGTGGGGAAGTCCCGGCCGGCCACTTCCAGGGCCGGGGACGGCGTGGGGTTCAGGTCAAAAGGAGCAGGCACGGGGCCTGGCCCCGGCTGCGCAGCCGGGGCCAGGTCCGCGGGGGACGTGAGCGTCATGGCGCACTGCAGGGCGCAGTAAGGGCAGTGCGTGTCGGCGCTTTTGGTCATGTTAGACGTGTCCCATCGCGTTCCGGCCGGCGTTGCGGATGTAGCAGGTCCAGCAGACCACCAGCATGAGGACATACGCACCGACGAATCCGTAGAAGGCCGGAGTGTAGGAGCCGGTGGCGGTGCTGGAGGCATTCAGTACCTGGGGGATCACGAAGCCGCCGTAGGCGCCGATCGCAGAAATCAGGCCGAGGGCCGAGGACGCCAGGCGCTGGGTGGCCACCGGGTTTGCGCCCTTGCGGGCGGCCCGGCTGGAGGTGGCGAAGATGACCGGGATCATCCGGTAGGTGGCGCCGTTGCCGAAGCCACTGGCGGTGAACAGCATCAGGAAGAGGACCAGGAAGAGCAGGAAGTTCTTCAGCGGGAGGGTCCAGATCATGGTCAGCGTGATCACGGCCATGGAGGCGAAGGCGGCAACGGTCATCCGGGCCCCGCCCATCCGGTCCGCCATGCGTCCGCCGTACGGTCGGGCCAGCGAACCCACCAGGGGGCCGAGGAAGGCCAGGGACAGGGCCACAGTTCCTACTCCGATGGAGGAGAACGCGGGGAAGTAGTCCTTGATGAGCTTCGGGAACACACCGGCGAAGCCGATGAAGGAGCCGAAGGTGCCGATGTACAGCAGCGCCATGATCCACAGGTGCGGTTCCTTCAGCGCCGCGACCGAGCCGGCCACGTCACCCTTGGCGCTGGTGAGGTTGTTCATGTACTTGAACGCGCCGAATGCGGCCAGCAGGATGAAGGGGACCCACATCCATCCGGCCATTGGCAGGTTGACGGTGCCGGCAGCCAGCAGCGTGATGACGATCGGAACGGCAAGCTGTGCGACGGCGGCGCCCAGGTTTCCGCCCGCGGCGTTCAGTCCCAGCGCCCAACCCTTTTCCCTGGCCGGGTAGAAGAACGTGATGTTGGCCATGGAGCTGGCGAAGTTGCCACCGCCGAAGCCGGCGAGGGCGGCCACCAGGAGCATGACGCCGAACGGCGTGCCCGGGTTGGAGACACACAGTGCCAGTCCGGTGGAGGGGATCAGGAGCAGCAGGGCGGAGACGATGGTCCAGTTCCGTCCGCCGAAGCGGGGGACCATGAAGGTGTAGGGAATGCGGAGGGTGGCGCCCACCAGGCTGGGCATCGAGATGAGCCAGAAGATTTCCGAGGTGGAGAAGGTGAAGCCGGCGGCGGGAAGCTGGACCACCACGATGGACCACAGTTGCCACACCACGAAGCCGAGGAACTCGGCGAAGATGGACCAGTTCAGGTTGCGGCGGGCGATGGCGCGGCCGGCGGTTTCCCACTGGTCCTTGTTCTCGGCATCCCAGTTGGCGATCCAGCGGCCGGGGCGGAATTCAAGGGCAGGGGCGTCTGTGGTGCGGGTACGGCCGGGCTGTGCGCTGGCGGATGCGGCAACGGCTGCCGGCCCTGTGGCCTCATCAAGGTCAAGGGTATTTCCGGCGCCGGCATCGACGGTGCGGTCAACAGTCACGGGTTACCTCCTTCAGGGGATGTTGTTCCTCCAAGGTAGGGAAGGCGCGTTTCGCGGACAGTCGATGTTTGTTAACGCGTTGTGACTTTTGCCTATCCGGGCCCGCCAACCGGCGTGAGGCCCCGCCGGGAGACCACATCATGAGACGCACAACACAGGTCCGGATATTGGACGATTCGTCCATTGACTGGACGTGGCGAAGTAAGATCGAACTCTAACTATTCGAGCCGGGAGGCGTCCCCGCCTGCGCCCGGCCGGTCTCACGAAAGCGTTTACCTATGTCATCCCCCGATACCACCACGGTGCCTGGTGCGCACCAGCCGGTGAACTCCCGCGGCCGCGTCATCGTGGCGAGCCTGATCGGCACCACCGTGGAGTTCTACGACTTCTACGTCTACGCCACCGCGGCCGTGCTCGTCTTCCCGAAGCTCTTCTTCCCGGGCCAGAACGAGACCACCCAGCTGCTGAGCTCCTTCGCCGTCTTTGGCGTTGCGTTCGTCGCCCGCCCCCTCGGCTCCATCATCTTCGGCCACTTCGGTGACAAGTTCGGCCGCAAGGGGACCTTGGTAGCGTCGCTGCTGACCATGGGCATTGCGACCTTCCTGATCGGCTGCCTCCCTACGGCCCTGGTACCGGGCTGGGAATTCTGGGCACCGGCCCTGCTGGTGATCATGCGCTTTGCCCAAGGCTTGGCGCTGGGTGGCGAATGGAGCGGCGCGGCCCTGCTGGCCACGGAAAACGCCCCCGCCAACAAGCGGGCCATCTATGGCACCTTCCCGCAGCTGGGCGCCCCCATTGGCTTCATCATCGCCAACGTCATCTTCCTGGTGGCCAGCTACACGCTGACGCCGGAGGCCTTCCAGGCCTGGGGCTGGCGCGTGCCGTTCCTGCTCAGCGCCGTCATGGTGATCCTGGGCCTGTATGTCCGGCTCAAGCTGATCGAAACCCCCGCCTTCACCAAGGTGGTGGAATCCAACGAGGTCGCGAAGCTTCCGCTGGGCCGTGTCTTCAAGTCCAGCTGGCGCCAGCTGATCCTGGGCACGTTCATCATGCTGGCCACCTACGTGCTCTTCTACCTGATGACCACGTTTACGCTTACCTACGGCACCAAGCCCACGCTGGCCGGTGCGCAGGCGGCCGCCGAAAAGGCGGGAAAGCCCATGACTGAGGCTGCCGCTGCCGCGTTCGTTCCCGGCCTGGGCTACACCCGCAACGACTTCCTGTGGATGCTGATCGCCGGCGTCGTCTTCTTCGGCATCTTCACCCTGGTTTCCGGACCCCTGGCCGAAAAGTACGGCCGCCGCAAGATGCTTCTCGCGGTCACCGCCCGCATCTTCGTGTTCGGCCTGCTGTTCGTCCCGCTGTTCAGCGGCGGCTTCGCGGGCACCATGGGCCTGCTGATCCTTGGTTTCTCCCTGATGGGCCTGACCTTCGGGCCCATGGGGGCGCTGCTGCCGGAACTGTTCCCCACGAACGTCCGCTACACCGGCTCTGCCATCAGCTACAACTTCTCGTCCATCCTGGGTGCGGCGGTGGCGCCGTTCATCGCCGTCGCGCTGTGGGAAGCGGCCAAGGGCAGCCCCGTCCTGGTCGGCGTGTACCTGACGTCCATGGCCGTGCTGACCCTGATCGCGCTGTTCCTCACCCGCGAAACCCGCGACCTCGACTACGAGAACAACGTGGCCTGACAGTTCCTACGCCACAATGCCCGGCGCGGCCATCCGGCCCGCCGGGCTTTTTCATGCCCCGCGGGCGTAGCGGGCCACGAAGTTCTTCAGGACGGTCATTGGCTCGGTCACGGTGAACCGGCGCGCGGCCGCCATCAGCTCTTCGGCGGATTCCGGCGGGAAGTAACCGGCGTGCCGGTAGATATCGATCCGGGTCACCAGTCCCTCGGCGTCCAGTTCGGGGTGGAACTGGGTGGCATAGAGGTTGGTCTTGATGCGGAACATGTGGACCGGGCACGCTGCGGAGCGCGCCAGCAGGACGGCGTTCCCCGGCAGCGAACTGACGGCCTCCTTGTGGCCGGTGAACCCCGTAAACATCCGGGGGAGCCCGTGCAGCAGGGGATCCTGCAGTCCGGCGTCCGTCAGTTCGATCTCCACCGCTCCCAGCGGTTCCCCGTAGGTCCGGTCGATCACCGCGCCCTGGTGCGTGCCAAGGGTTCCCACCCCGTAGCAGGCGCCCAGGAACGGAAAGTCGAGGGCCACCACCTGGTCCAGGAGGCCTGAAAGCTCCCGTTCCACCCGGTGCTGGACCGCACTCTTGTCCGCGGGCGGGTCGCTGGAAGTGAACGGGCTGCCCCCGACGATCACGCCGGAGTACTGCGAAAGGTCCAGTGCGGGCAGCGGTGCTGCCTCAAGCCGTACCCGGTGCAGGTCCCGCTCCTCCAGGCCGCCATACCTCAGGTAGGCGGCGTACTCGTCCTCGGCGGCGGCGTCCTCGGCCCGGGAAGCGAGAAGCAGGAAAGGCAGCATCTGCTAAGTCTGCCTGTTGGCGCGGGCCCCTGCCAGCACCGGACGTGTCCGTGCCGGCAGGGTTTCGCCAAGGGTCAGGCGCCGGGCTGGGTCAAGGAACGGCGGGACTGGGGCCGGGCCGCGGGGTCGGCGTGCCGGTGCACCAGCTTCCAGTAGCCTTCCTCGCGGCGGAAGATGCTCGTGACGCGCAGCGCGAATTCCTCCGTGGCGGCCGCGGCATCCAGCCGTGCCCGGAAATGCTCGGTTTCCACGAGGTAGGCGGTGTCGCGGGCGGTGTAGGAGGTGACGGTGTCGAAGCCCAGCATCTCGCCGTCGCGGAACTGCCGCGCCGCCTGGTCAAGCCGGGCCTCCACCTGCGCCCAGCCGCGGGCGATGCCGCCGAACGGGTTGGCGAGGGTGACGTCGTCCTGCCGGGAGTACAGGTCCTTGATGGGAGCAGGGTTGCCCCGGGTGATTTCGGGAACCGCCTGGTGGTAGCGGTCCACTTCTTCCTGGAAACTTGGTGCAAGCATGGCCGGTGCAGCGCTTTCTAGTCTTCGATGGTGGCGATTATGGCGCCCGCGGACACCGTTTCGCCCGCCGTCGCGGTCAGCCCGGTGATGGTGCCGGAACGGTGCGCCGTCAACGGCTGCTCCATCTTCATGGCCTCCAGGACCACCACCAGGTCCCCTTCGGACACCACGTCACCGTGGGAAACAGCGACCTTCACGATTGTCCCCTGCATAGGGGAGGTAAGGGCGTTGCCGGTAGCGGCAGCGAGGCCGGCGGACCGGGACCGTTTCTTCGACTTGCCGGGCTTGCCCGCGGCTGCTGCGGTTCCGGGGGTGCCCAGGGATGCCGGGAGGACCACTTCCAGGCGCTTGCCGCCGACCTCGACGACGACCCGCTGGCGTTCGCCGGCGTCGGCCTCTTCATCCGTAGTGCCGCTCGGGGTCCAGGCGGGGATGTCGTTGACGAAGGCGGTTTCGATCCAGCGGGTGTGGACCTTGAACGGCCCTTCGGCCGGGGCGAAGTCGGGGTTGCTGACCACGGCGAGGTCGAACGGAATGACGGTGGGAATGCCTTCCACCACCATTTCCTCCAGTGCGCGGCGGGAGCGCTGCAGGGCCTGGGCGCGGCTGGCGCCGGTGACGACCAGCTTGGAGAGCATGGAGTCGAAGTTGCCGCTGATGACGTCGCCCTGCTCCACGCCGGAGTCGACCCGAACGCCGGGGCCGGTCGGGTTCTTCAGGGTGGTGATGGTGCCGGGGGAGGGCAGGAAGTTCCGGCCCGGGTCCTCGCCGGTGATGCGGAACTCGATCGAGTGGCCGCGGACCTCGGGGTCGCCGTAGCCGAGCTCCTCGCCGCGGGCCAGCCGGAACTGTTCGCGGACCAAGTCGATTCCGGTGACTTCCTCGGAGACGCAGTGCTCCACCTGGAGGCGCGTGTTGACTTCGAGGAAGGAGATGGTGCCGTCCTGGCCTACCAGGAACTCGCAGGTGCCGGCGCCGAGGTAGCCGGCCTCCTTGAGGATGGCCTTGGAGGATTCGTAGAGCCGCTGGTTCTGTTCCGCGGTGAGGAACGGGGCCGGGGCTTCCTCCACGAGTTTCTGGTTGCGGCGCTGCAGGGAGCAGTCGCGGGTGGAGACCACCACGACGTTGCCGTGCGCGTCGGCCAGGCACTGGGTCTCGACGTGGCGGGGGGCGTCCAGGAAGCGCTCAATGAAGCACTCGCCCCGGCCGAAGGCGGCGGTGGCTTCGCGGACGGCGGACTCGAAGAGTTCGGGGATTTCCTCGCGGGTGCGGGCCACCTTGATGCCGCGTCCGCCGCCGCCAAAGGCTGCCTTGATGGCGACCGGCAGGCCGAACTTGTCCACGAATTCGAGGATTTCCTCGGCGGATTCCACCGGATCGGCGGTGCCGGGGACCTGCGGGGCGCCGACCTTCTCGGCAATGTGACGGGCCTGCACCTTGTCGCCCAGGGCGGAGATGGCCTCGGGGGAGGGGCCGATCCAGGTGATGCCGGCGGCAATCACCTTGGCGGCGAATTCGGCGTTCTCGGCCAGGAATCCATAACCGGGGTGGATCGCGTCGGCGCCGGACTGGCGGGCGGCGTCGATGATCTTGTCCATCACCAGGTAGGACTCGGCGGCCGTGGTGCCACCCAGGGCATATGCCTCGTCAGCGAGCCGGACGTGGAGCGCATCGCGGTCCGGGTCGGCGTAGACGGCCACCGAGGCGATGCCTTCGTCCCGGGCCGCACGGATGATGCGGACGGCGATTTCCCCGCGGTTGGCGATCAGCACCTTTGTGAGGGTCGTCGACTGCGTGGGACCTGCGGACTGCTCCAAATTTGCTGACAAGGCGTCTCCTTCTTTCCTTCAGGGAGCCTAGCGCGGTTTTGAGGGTTCCGCCGATATTACTTGCGGAATCCGCGTGTAAACCAGCCTTCCTTTGTAGGGAAGCTACAAGGCATCCCGAAAATGAAGGTCTTACCGCGCGGGCCAGAGATCCGTGATGCGTACATTGGCGGCGGCAAGAAGGCCCCGGAGGGTGGAGACGGACAGGCCGACGACGGCGTGCGGGTCACCGTCGACCTTCCGGATGAAGGCGCCGCCCAGGCCGTCGATGGTGAACGAACCGGCGCAGTGCAGCGGCTCGCCGGTGGCGATGTAGGCGTCGATTTCCGCCGGTTCCATGTCCATGAAGGTGACCTCTGCGGAGGCGACCGCGCCGAGCGTGGCGCCCGAACCGCGGCCGCGGCTGCCGTCGTCGTCCGTGTCCCTGCAGTCCACCAGCCAATGGCCCGTGTGCAGCACCCCCGCGCTGCCGCTCATCCGGAGCATCCGGTCCCGGGCGACGTCGGCCGTGTAGGGCTTGCCGTGCGCCTCACCGTCGAACTCGAAGACGGAATCGCAGCCCAGCACCAGGGCACCCTCCGCTTCAGGCAGCGACGCCACGGCCACGGCCTTGGCCCTCGCGAGCAGCAGTGCGGTGTCGTGCGGGTCGGTGACGCCGTACCGCTCCTGGACAGCGGCCTCGTCGACGTCGGACACCAGGACCGTGTGCCGGATGCCGGCCTCGGCCAGGAGCTTGGTGCGGGCGGGGGACTGGGACGCGAGAATCAGATGGTGCACGGCTTCAGCCTAGTGGACCAGTTCGCCCGGGGCGGGAGCGGCCGGGCCACGGTTGAGCTTGGCCCCTTCCACGTCCACGTCCGGCAGGATCCGGTCCAGCCACCGCGGCAGCCACCAGGACCTGGCGCCCAGCAGGTACATCACGGCCGGGACAATGGTCATTCGGACCACGAAGGCGTCGAACAGGACACCGAAGGCCATGGCAAAGCCCAGCGGCCGGACCATGGTGAGGTGGCTGAAGATGAAGCCGGAGAACACGCTGACCATGATGATCGCAGCGGCTGTCACCACGGCGGCTGCGTGCCGGAAGCCCACCCGGACAGCTTCCTTGGCCTCGGAGCCGTGCATGTACGCCTCGCGCATGCCGGAGGCGATGAACACCTGGTAGTCCATGGCCAGCCCGAACAGCACGCCGATCAGGATGATGGGCAGGAAGCTGAGCACGGCGCCCGGGTTGGCGACGTCGAACACACCCCCCAGCCAGCCCCACTGGTACACCGCCACCACCGCGCCAAAGGCCGCCGACAGGGACAGCAGGAACCCGCCGGTGGCCAGCAGCGGGACCACGATGGAGCGGAACACCAGCAGCAACAGGACCAGGGAAAGCCCGACGACGATCGCCAGGTAGGGCGGCAGGGCGGCGCCGAGCTTGGTGGAGACATCCACGTTGCCCGCCGTCTGCCCGGTCAGGCCCATGGCGACGCCGTAGTCCGACTGGATTTCGCCGTTGAGTCCCCGCAGTTCAGCGACCACTTTGACGGTGCTCGCGCTGGCGGGGCCTTCCTTGGGAATGACCTGGAACACGGCGGTCCGGCGGTCCTCGCTGAGGGCCACCGGCACGGCGGCCACCACGTTGTCCACGGCGCGGAGCTTGTCCGCGATGTCGTACTGCAGCTTCTGCGCCTGGGCTGCGTCCAGGTTGGCGGGGAATTCGCCCACCGCCACGATTGGGCCCGTCACACCCTCGCCGAAGCTGCGCGCCGTCAGGTCATAGGCTTGGTAGGCCTCTGAGTCCACAGGCTCGGAGCCGCCATCCGGCAGGGCCAGCTGCAGCTGGGTGGCCGGGAGTGCCAGGGTGCCGAGCACCAGGACGCCGGCCACCAGGGCAACCCACGGGTGCCGGGTGACCAGTCCGCCCCAACCGCGCGTGCTGCGCTGCCGGTCTGTGGCGAGGTCCGCGGCTTCGTGGCCCGGCTCGGCGTTGTGCGCCTCGGCCTTGGCCCACGCCCGCCGGGAGATGATGCGGCGGCCGATCAGCGACAGCATGGCGGGGGTCAGCGTGATGGCCACGAGCACGGCCACCGCCACGGTCCCCGCCGCCGCAAGGCCCATGACGGTGAGGAACGGCAGCCCGGGGACCACCAGGGCAGCGAGGGCAATGATGACGGTGAGGCCGGCGAAGACCACCGCGTTGCCGGAGGTGCCGTTGGCCCGGGCCACCGATTCCTCTGCGTCCATGCCGGCCAGGAGCTGGGTGCGGTGCCGGTTGACGATGAACAGCGAGTAGTCGATGCCGACGGCGAGGCCGAGCATGAGGGCCAGCATGGGGGAGATGGAGCTCATGTCGAACAGGCCGGAGAGCGCAAAGGTGACGCCCACGCCCACGCCGACGCCCATGATGGCCATCAGCAGCGGCAGCCCGGCGGCGATCAGGGTACCCAGCATGAGGATCAGGACCAGCGCGGCGACCGCGATGCCCACGATCTCCGCTGTGCCGAACAGGGCCGAGATGTCCTCCGTGATTTCCTTGCTGGCCAGCGCCTTGACGCCGGCTGATGATGTTTCATGGGCGATGTCCTGGACCTGTTTCCGGACCGCCGGGCCCAGCCCGTTGATGGAGGTGTTGAACTGGACCTGGGCGACGGCGGCCTGGTTGTCCTCGGAGACGAAACGGATGGCGGATGCCGCCTGCGCCTGGCGTTTGCCGAGCTCCAGCTTGGCCTTGTTGGCCGCCAGTTCCCGGGTGCCGGCGTCGAGCTTGGCCTGGCCTGCCGCCAGCGCCGCCTTCTGCTGGCCGAGTTGGGCGTCGATCACTGCTGCCGGCGCCCCGGCGGCCGTGAGCTGCTGCTCGGCCGCGGCCAGCTGCGCCTTGCCGGCGTCCAGCTGGGCCCGGGAGGCGTCGAGCTGTGCCTGGGCGGCTGCCAGCTGCTGTTCACCGTCCGTGATCGCCTTGGCGGCCTGGTCTACCTGGGCCTGGGTGGCGAACGGGTCAACCGTGCCGCGGACCTCGGGCAGCGTCTGGAGCTTCTTCAGCGCGTCTGTGACGGCGGCGCGGCTCTGGTCCGTGAAGCCGCCGACCGGGGCTTCGAACACGATCGTCGCGCTGCCGCCGGAGGCGGACGGGAGGTCCTGCTTGAGCTTGTCAGCGATCCGCTGGGTCTCCGTTCCAGGGATCTGGAAGTTGTTGGACAGGGTGCCGTGGAATGCTGCGGCCGAGCCGCCGACGGCCACCAGCACGGCGAGCCACAAGGAGATGACAAGCCAGCGCCGGCGGTAGGAGAACTTGCCAAGGCGGTAGAGGAGGAGTGCCATGCGGAACCGATCTGATCAGGAGGAACGGGTAGCGGAAGGTGAAGCGGCGGGGGTGAAGCCTGTGCCCAGCAGGGCAATCGAATCAATCAGCAGTTGGCGGAGCTCGGTCAGGGAACCTGCCGTGAGGTCCGGGCCCCGCCTGCTGAACCAGACCTCCATGGCGGCTTTGCCGCAGGAGATGATGGAGCCGGCCAAGGCATGGACATACAGCTCGTCCTGCTCGCCCGGCGTGCCGGCGAGGCGCTCGCGGGCGACGGCGAAGACCTGCGCCCTGCAGTGGTCCCATGCCTCCAGTTCGGAGTGGGCCATCAGCGGGCTCTGCTGGGTCAGGGTGAACAGTTCCGCCAGCGGAGCGACGGCTTTGGGATCGGCCAGGGCCACCAGGGCCGCCTGGGCCGATTCGAGCATAGGCTCCTCTGCCGGGCGGAGCCGCAACTGTTGGATGGCGGTGTCCAGGAACCCGTGCACGATGGACGCCAAGGCCGCGTCGGTGCTGCTGAAGTAGTTGAAGAAGGTGCGGCGCGAGATTCCGGCGGCGTCGGCAATGTCCTCCACCGTGAAGTTTCCCGGGCCTTTGGCGCGCAGCAGTCCAAGGGCGGCGTCGGTGATCGCCTGCCTGGTGGCTGCCTTGTTCAACTCCCGCCGCGACTGCGGTGCCTGCTGGTCGTCGGGGGAGGGGAGGGTGGTTGGCACGTGATTACACTACGTGCAACTTTGCACTACATGCAAGTAAATTCCGGTTCGGATTCACAGGAGAACGAAAGGTTCCCAACAGCCTTTCCCGAACCTGTCGGTGGATGCTTGAGGGGTCTCGGTGAGAGAGGCATAAACCTACAGCCGTCGCAGGACGGCGAATCAGGAGACGAGAGATGTCACGTACCAAGAAGATGACCCTGGGCCTGTCAGCGGCTGCGCTGGTCCTTGGCGCCGGTATCGGAGTGGCCGGCATGGCCTCCGCAACCACCACGACGCCAACTCCCACGCCCAGCGCCAGCTCAAGCGCCTCGACTGACGGAGGCAACGGCGCCGCCCCCGGTGGCATGCACAGGCACGGCGGCCGCGGCGGCCACGGCGAAGACCAGGCTGCCGCGCTGGCCACCAAGCTCGGAGTGGACCAGGCCAAGGTCCAGGACGCGCTGAAGGCCTTCCGCGAAGCCAACAAGCCCACCGCCCCGGCTGACGGCCAGAAGCCGGACCCGGCCGCCCGCGAGGCAGCGCTTGCGAAGTCGCTGGCCGACGCGCTGGGAATTGACGAGTCGAAGGTGACGGCCGCCCTCCAGGAGATCCGCAGCGATGAGCAGTCTGAGCACGCTGCAGAGCTCAAGACCCGCCTGGATAAGGCTGTCACCGACGGAAAGCTGACGCAGGCCGAAGCCGATGCCGTAACCAAAGCGGTCCAGAACGGCGTGATCGGCGGTGGCGGGCGCTGACCGAAGCCCCGGGCCCGGCGGAACCATGGTTCCCCTGACCGGCAGAAGCCCCTAACAGTACGGAGTCCTTAAACAGCACGAAGTCCCCCGGGAAAATTTCCCGGGGGACTTCGTGCTGCGGGGCTGCTGGTTACGCCTTGGCGTCCTGCAGTTCGCGCGGAGCGGTGTCCGCACTGGTGCCGTCGGTGGGCCCACCGGCTGCGGCGTTATTGTCATCCACGAACGGGGTGCCGTTGCGCGGTGCGTTGTACAGCGACTCGTCCAGGATGCCCTGGCGCTTGGCCACGATGGTGGGAACCAGGGCCTGGCCTGCAACGTTCACGGCGGTGCGGCCCATGTCCAGGATGGGGTCGATGGCGAGCAGGAGCCCGACGCCGGCCAGCGGCAGTCCCAGCGTGGAGAGGGTCAGCGTCAGCATCACCACGGCGCCGGTGGTGCCGGCGGTCGCTGCGGAGCCCAGCACGGAGACCAGGGCGATCAGCACGTACTGGCTGAAGTCCAGGTGGATACCGAAGAACTGGGCCACGAAGATCGCGGACACGGCCGGGTAGATGGCGGCGCAGCCGTCCATCTTGGTGGTGGCACCCAGCGGCACTGCGAAGGAAGCGTAGGCACGCGGGACGCCCAGGCTGCGTTCAGTGACGCGCTGGGTCAGCGGCAGGGTGCCCACCGAGGAACGGGACACGAAGGCCAGCTGGACGGCAGGCCACACACCGGAGAAGTACTGCTTGATGGACAGGCCGTGGCTGCGGACCAGGATGGGGTAGACCCCGAACAGCACCAGGGCCAGGCCAACGTAGATCGCGACGGCGAACTTGCCGAGCGAGCCGATGGTGTCCCAGCCGTAGACTGCGACGGCGTTGCCGATCAGGCCGATGGTGCCGAGCGGGGCGATGCGGATGATCCACCACAGCACTTTCTGGATGACGGCAAGGGCCGAGGCGTTCAGGTTCAGGAAGGGCTCAGCGGCCTTGCCAACCTTGAGGGCCGCAACGCCGACGGCGATGGCGATCACCAGGATCTGCAGGACGTTGAAGCTGACCGAGGTGGTGACTGCGCCGGAGTCGCCAACGGTGGAACTGGCGCCGAGGCCCAGGAAGTTCTTGGGAAAGAGGCCTACGAGGAACGCCCACCAGTCACCGGATTTGCCGGTGTACTTGGCTTCCTCGGTGATGCCGGTGTTGGCGCCGGGCTGCAGCAGTACGCCCAGGCCGATGCCGATCAGCACCGCAATCAGGGACGTGATGGCGAACCACAGGAGCGTGTTCCATGCCAGCCTGGCAGCGTTGGACACCTGGCGCAGGTTGGAGATGGAGCTGACGACGGCGGTGAAGATCAACGGAACCACGGCGGTCTGCAGCAGCGAGACGTAGCTCGAGCCGATGGTCTGCAGCGTGGCGCCGAGGGCGTTCGGGTTGGCCTTGGTGCTGCCGGTGTACTTGGCCAGCAGGCCGAGGCCAAGGCCCACGACGAGGGCGGCAATGATCTGGAAGCCGAAGGAGGCCGCCCACCTGGGCAACTGGAATCCGGTCTTCCCCGCGGAGGATGGGGTGCTTGTCTGAGTGGTCACCAGAACAAGCTAGACCTGCACCGCATACCACGTCGAAAGAATATTGAGAAATATTACGCAGCCGCAATTACGCCCGGCGCTCCAAAACCCCTGAAAACCAAGGCAGGCAGCGGCTTGTGTTACATATTCCCGGCAAGGGTGTGCTTAATGTCTCGCACCCCCGGTGGTTGAGCCTGTCGAAACCGAGGGGGTTTCGACAGGCTCAACCAGGGCCTTGGTGTGGAACTCCTTGAGGTCGAACCCCGGCCGGGACTCAAGTTCGGCGCGGATTTGTTCCCAGAGCCGCTGGCCCACTTTGTAGGAGGGTGCCTGGCCCGGCCAGCCGAGGTAGCGGGTGAACTCGAAGTTGAGCTGGCCTTCGCTGATGGGGAGGTTTTCCTTGAGGAAGCCGTAGCCCTTGTCGGCGGTCCAGGTGCCGGTTCCCCAGCGTTCGGGCATGTCCAGTTCGAGGTGCACGCCGATGTCGAAGACGACGCGGGCGGCCCGCATGCGCTGCATGTCCAGCATTCCCATGTGGTCGCCGGGGTCGGTGAGGTAGCCGAGTTCCTGCATGAGTTTCTCGGCGTAGAGGGCCCAGCCTTCGCCGTGCCCGGAGGTCCAGCAGACGTTGCGGCGCCAGTTGTTCAGGAGTTCGCGCCGGTAGGTGGCGGTGGCTACCTGGAGGTGGTGGCCGGGGACGCCTTCGTGGTAGACGGTGGTGGTTTCGGCCCAGGTGGTGAAGGTGTCCTCGCCGGCGGGGACGGACCACCACATGCGGCCGGGGCGGCTGAAGTCGTCGGACGGGCCGGTGTAGTAGATGCCGCCCTCGTCCGTGGGGGCGATCCGGCATTCGAGGGTCTTCATGACATCCGGGATGTCGAAGTGCACGCCGGCGAGACCGGCCATGGCCTTGTCAGAGAGGTCCTGCATCCATGCCTGCAGTGCGTCGGTGCCTTTCAACTGCCGTGCGGGATCGTCGTTGAGGATTTCCTTGGCTTCGGCGATGGTGGCGCCGGCCTTGATGGTGGCGGCAACGCGTTCCTGTTCGGCGATGAGGCGGTCCAGTTCCTGGACGCCCCAGGCGTACGTTTCTTCGAGGTCCACTTCGGCGCCGAGGAATGAGCGGGAAGCCAGTGCGTAACGTGCCCTGCCCACGGCGTCCTTCTCAGGCGCGGCCGGGAGCAGTTCGGTGCGCAAGAACTTTGCCAGCCCGGCGTAGGCGCTGCGGGCGGCGCCGGCTCCGGCGTCGAGCTTGTCCTGAAGTGCCGCGGGCAGCGGCCCGTCAGCGGTGGCTGCACCGGCGGCCAGCTTGGCGAAGAATCCGTCTGCTGCCGCGTACTTGGTCACCTGTTCGATGACGATCCGCACCTGCCGGGCGGCGGCCACCCGGCCGGCGTCCCGGGCCATGCGCAGGGATTCGATATAGCCGCTGATGGCGGCCGGCACGTTGCTTGCGCGGCCGGCGATGTGTTCCCAGTCCTGCCCGGTAGCGGTGGGCATGAGGTCGAAGATGGCCCTGATGTCCTGCGCGGGGGAGGCGATGTTGTTCAGTTCGGCGTACTCCCAGCCGGAGGCGTGGATCAGCAGTTGCAGGCCGAGCCGCTCCCGCATGGCATCCAGGGTGACGGCGTCCACGTCGTCTTCCGGCTCCAGGCCCTCCAGTGAGGCCAGTGCGTCCCGCGCGGCCTCGGCGAATCCGGCGATGCCTGCGGGGGAGAAGTCCTGGTATTCCGTCTCATGGCCCTGTAGGCCAAGGGTGGTGGCGAATGTCGGGTTGAGCCTGATCAGGGTGTCCGTGTAAGCGTCAGCGACGGCGTCGATGCGGGTATGCGGGCGCGCGGCGGGTGCGGTGTCTGTAGTCACATTCCGAGACTACCCGGCTGGGCGGACCGGGTGGGGAAGGTCAGCTGTGGCTGCGCTTCCACGCTCCCGGCCCGGGGGTGGGGGCGAGTCGAAGCTGCTGCCGCCGCACCCAGTGCCGCACGCTGGGGGACTTGGCGGGGGCTGGGCTTTCCCCGCCCAGGGAAAGGACGACGGCGGTGAGTGCGGCCAGCTCCTCGGCGTTCGGCTGTCCTTTGACGACAGAAAGCAGCGGAGCGGCAGGGGTTTCGGCAGGCTGAACCACCGGCTCTTGACCGGACGTCACAGCGGGATGTTCCCGTGCTTCTTGGCGGGGAGGCTGGCGCGTTTGTCGCGCAGTGCCCGCAGGCCCTTGATGATCTGGACGCGGGTCTCGGAGGGGGCGATCACGGCGTCCACATAGCCCAGTTCTGCCGCCTGGTAGGGGTTGAGGAGTTCTTCCTCGTACTGCCGGATGACCTCGGCGCGGCGGGCTTCGACGTCCCCGCCATCTTCCGCTACGGCGGCGAGGTCGCGGCGGTAGAGGATGTTAACGGCACCCTGGGCACCCATGACGCCGATCTGCGCGGTGGGCCACGCCAGGTTCAGGTCGGCGCCAAGCTTCTTGGAGCCCATCACGATGTAGGCGCCCCCGTAGGCCTTGCGGGTGATGACGGTGAGCTTGGGGACGGTGGCCTCGGCGTATGCGTAGAGGAGCTTGGCGCCGCGCCGGATGATGCCCTGGAACTCCTGGTCCTTGCCGGGAAGGAAGCCGGGAACGTCCACCAGGGTGATGATGGGGATGTTGAAGGCGTCGCAGTGGCGGACGAACCGGGCCGCTTTTTCGGATGCGGCGATGTCCAGGGTGCCGGCGAACTGCAGCGGCTGGTTGGCAACGATGCCCACCGTATGGCCCTCCACGCGGCCGTAGCCGATCATCACGTTGGGTGCGTAAAGTGCCTGCATCTCAAGGAAGTGCCCGTCGTCGACGATCTGTTCGACGACGGCCCGCATGTCGTAGGGCTGGTTGGCGGAGTCCGGAACCAGCGCGTCCAGGGCGAGGTCGTCGTCGTCGACCTCCAGCTCCTGCTGGTGTCCCAGCACGGGTGCCTCCGAGAGATTGTTGGAGGGCAGGAAGTCCAGCAGTTCGCGCACGAACTCGATGGCGTCGGTTTCGTCGGAGGCCAGGTAGGTGGACGTTCCGGTGGTGGCGTTGTGCTGCCGGGCGCCACCCAGCGTTTCCATGTCCACGTCCTCGCCGGTGACTGTCTTAATGACGTCGGGGCCGGTGATGAACATGTGGGAGGTCTTGTCCACCATCACCACGTAGTCGGTGAGGGCGGGGGAGTAGGCGGCGCCGCCGGCGGAGGGGCCCATGATGAGCGAGATCTGCGGCACCACGCCGGACGCGTGGACGTTGTTCCGGAAGATGTCCGCGAACATGGCCAGGGACGCCACGCCTTCCTGGATGCGTGCGCCGCCGCCGTCCAGGATGCCCACCACGGGGCAGCCGTTGCGGAGTGCGAATTCCTGGACCTTGACGATCTTTTCGCCGTTGACTTGGCTCAGCGATCCGCCGTAGACGCTGAAGTCCTGGCTGTAGACGGCCACCAGGCGGCCGTCAACGGTGCCGTAGCCGGAGACCAGGCCGTCGCCCAGCGGCTTCTTCTTTTCCATGCCGAAGGCCGTGGAGCGGTGCACGGCGAGGGCGTCGAATTCAACAAACGAGTCTTCGTCCAGCAGCAGTTCGATGCGTTCGCGGGCGGTGTTTTTGCCGCGGGCATGCTGCTTTTCGATGGCCTCGGGGCCGGAGGGCTGTGCGGCACGCGCCTGGCGGTCGCGGAAATCTGCGATCTTTCCCGCTGTCGTTGTCAGATCGTGGCTCATCAAGTGTCTCCGGCTCTGTAGCAAGTCAGTTCTGTTGGCTGGCGGTCCGAATTGGCGGGAGCTTTAAGTAGCATCCACACAAAAGACGAACCCTGCTGGCAAGTCTAATGACGCATTCGGCGCCCGCAGCTGTAGGGAACCTACAATTTTCTGTCGTTCCAGCACCCTCTCCGTTATGTTACCCGCCAGTAACTTAGTTGGGTTACAGTGTTCCCATGACTTCAAGCAATGAGGCTTTGCAGACGCCCGAGAGCCCCTACCGGGCGGCTGGTTCCCTGGCGGGTCGCACCATTCTGATCTCCGGCGGAAGCCGCGGAATCGGCCTGGCCATCGCCAAGAGGGCGGCCCGGGACGGCGCCAACATTGTGCTCCTGGCCAAAACCGGCAATCCGCACCCGAAATTGGCGGGCACCGTCTTTACCGCCGCCGAGGAACTGGTAGAGGCGGGCGGCCAGGCGTTGCCGCTGGTGGGCGACGTCCGCCGGGACGAGGACGTCGCAGGAGCCGTGGCCGCAGCCATGGAACGCTTCGGCGGCATCGACGTCGTCGTCAACAACGCCTCGGCCATCGACCTCTCCACCACTGACGCCGTCGAGATGAAAAAATACGACCTCATGCAGGACATCAACGTCCGCGGAACCTTCCTGCTGTCCAAGCTCGCGCTCCCCGCGCTGCGGGCCTCGGCGCGGGGGCATATCCTGACGCTGTCCCCGCCGCTGAACCTGCACCCCTCCTGGGCAGGGAAACACCTCGCCTACACCATGGCCAAGTACGGGATGAGCCTGACCACGCTGGGCCTGGCCGAGGAACTGAAAGCCGACGGCGTCCGGGTGAACTCCCTGTGGCCGTGCACCCTGATCGACACGGCAGCCATCCGCAACATGCCCCACGGCGAAAAAATGGTGCTGGCCGCCCGGGGCCCGCACATCATGGCCGATGCCGCCCACGCCATCCTGACGGGAAGCCACCTTGCCGCCGGAGATGCGGCGTCAGGCAACTTCTATACGGACGAGCAGGTTCTGGCGGCCGCGGGCGTCACGGACTTCCGTCCCTACAGCCTTGGTGCACCGGAAGACCAGTTGGTTCCGGACATCTTCCTTTAGGACAGACTGCTTCCACCCGGTCCACACGCCACCGCCATTGCCGGCAGGTGTACGGTCGGCCCGTGCGCCGTCCCGGGGGATTCTAGGCTGCTCGGTAGTCTTCAGCTTCGCTCGGTAGGATTCAGGTATGGATGACGCGCACGTACCGGGCACCCCCCTGAACCGAATGGACCTGGCAGACCAGCGTTTCCTTTCCGCCACCGGCATCCCCCGGATCGACGTCGTGGACTCGACCGGTTCCACCAATGCCGACCTCCTGCGGGCCGTCACGGTGGAACCCGGGGCGTGGCCGGATCTTTCGGTCCTGACCGCCGAATACCAGACAGCCGCCCGGGGCCGGCTGGACAGGCGTTGGGAAGCGCCACCGCTGAGCTCGGTGTCCGTCTCCGTGGTGTTGCGCCCCGTCAACGCGGACGGCCGCCCGCTCCCCACGCAGAGCTACTCCTGGTTGTCCCTGATCGCCGCCCTTGCGCTGCGTGAGACCTTGCTGGAGACCGCCGGCATCCCGGCCGAGCTCAAGTGGCCCAACGATGTCCTGGTGCGCGGCCGGAAGATCGCCGGCATCCTGGCCCAGCTTGGCCCGATGGCGGACGGCAATGTGCCGCCCGTCGTCCTGGGCACCGGATTGAACGTCACCCTGCGTGAACGCGAACTCCCGGTCCCCACCGCGACGTCGGTGGCGCTCGAAGGTGCCCGGACCACCGACCGCACCGCCCTGCTGAAGAGCTACCTGGCCCATTTCGCCACCCTCTACCGCAGTTTCTGCAACGCCGACGGCGACCCCACGGCCGGGTTGGCCGGCGGCCCTTCCCTGCACAAGCGGGTGGAGGCCGTGATGGTTACGCTCGGCAAGCAGGTGCGGGCACAGCTGCCCGGCGACCACGAGATCATTGGACACGCCTCCCGGCTGGATGACTACGGCTCCCTGCTGGTGGTGGACCGCGACGCGCGGGAGCACGTGGTGACCGCCGGCGACGTAGTGCACCTGCGGCCGTGGACATCACCGGAAGAACCCGGCCAAGGCGGTTATGCGTAGAAGCCTCGTTCCCGGGGAACAAGTTATCGTCACCACCCGCCCCCAGCCCAGGAAACTGGCCGGTGCAGCCGCAGCCTTCGTACTGGCGCCGGCGCTGGCAGCCTTCGCCAGCGCCTGGATCATCCGCGGCGGCGCTGCCCGGGTGGCGCCGGCCCTGGGCCGGCAATGGACGTCATGGCTCGTCGCCTGCTGCGTCCTTGCAGCAGCCGCCGTATGGCTGGGCTACTGCCTGCCGCGGCTGCTCCGCTGGCAAGGCACCCGTTACACCCTGACCAGCCAGCGGATGGTGGCCCGGTACGGCGTACTGAACCGCCGCGACCAACAGGTGAACCTGGTGTCCGTGCGTAACCTGACCGTCCACGAATCCCTGCTTCAGCGGTTGGTGCGCTCCGGGAATATATCCTTGGAAACCGGGCACCAGGGCGTGGTGACCTTTCCTGACGTGCCCGAGGTTGCCCGGTTCCGCGACTTTATCCTCGACGCCATCGGGGAACTGCCGGACGACACTGAGGCCCGGCCGGGCGCGACGTACTATCCCGCCGGGGCTTTTCCGGAGGACATGAGAGAAGGTGGACGGGATGACCGATGAGGACCAGCAGGAACGCGTCAACAGCATCGATCCCGGCTCCGCCGCCGTCGACACCGCCGCAGGATTCCAGGGCGAACCGGCTGCCGGGGACACCCGGCCTGCATCGGAGCCACCCGCGTCCGAACCCGCACCACCGGAAGCCGCCGCGGACAGGCACCCGCCTACCGGCGCCATGTCTGCCGAACGCCTCGCCATGAAAGCCCTGGAAGCAAGGCTCCTCGGCGGGGAACGCAAGCTCCGTCGTCGTGAAGTGGCCGCCGGCGCAGGCCTCTCCCTCCTCTCCGCCCGCAAACTCTGGCGCGCCCTGGGGTTCCCGAACTTCGGCGACGACGACGTTGCCTTCACCGAACGCGACCAGGCGGCCCTGTCCACCATGGTGGACCTGGTCCGCGCCGGCAAGCTCACCGAAGAAGCGGCCATCTCGGTCACGCGCGCCATCGGCCAAATGACGGACCGGATGGTCGTGTGGCAGATCGAGGCCCTCGTGGAAGACATGGTCCACGAGCAGGGCGTCACGGACGCCGTCGCCCGCAAGCGCCTCGTCAACGAACTTCCCGCCCTGGTGGACGCACTCGAGGAAGTGCTCGTCTACTCCTGGCGCCGCCAGCTCAACGCGGGCGTCCAACGGCTCGCCGTACGCGCCGAGGCCGGCCTCCAGGCCAGCGAGGAGGGCCGCGAGGGCGACGAGGACGACGCCCCGCTGCCTCTGGCCCGCGCCGTTGGCTTCGCCGACCTGGTGTCCTACACCAGCCTGTCCCGGCGGATGAACGAAAAGACGCTGGCCCGGCTGGTCCAGCGGTTCGAAAACAAGTGCGCCGAAATCATCTCGGTGGGCGGCGGCCGGCTGGTCAAGACCGTGGGCGACGAAGTCCTCTACATCGCCGAAACCCCAGCCGCCGGCGCCGAGATCTCCCTGGCGCTCGCCGAAGCTTTCACCGCCGACGAAATCCTTCCCGAAGCCCGGGTGGCCATGGTCTGGGGAAGGATCCTGTCCCGCCTCGGCGACATCTACGGCCCCACCGTCAACCTGGCGGCCCGCCTGACCACACTCGCCGACCCGGGAACCGTGCTGGTGGACTCCATGACCGCCTCCGCCCTGGAGCACGACGAGCGGTTCGTCATGATTCCGCAGGACCCGGAAAATGTCCGCGGGTTCGGTGAAATCAAACCGGTCCGCCTCACCCGTGGACGCGGCAAAGGCCTGGTCCTGGACTAGGAGCCGCACCTGCCCCGGGTGCTGCCGGCCGGCCGAAAACAATTTGTCCACTTGTTGGCGGATAGCGGTATGGTTGTGGTGCCCGGAGTCCAGTGACACCGGCTGCCGGCAGGGGCAGAGAGCTATCGGGGGATAACACTTCATGAAACGTCGGGACCAAACGCGCGCTGAAAGCCCTGCTTCAGCCATGCCCTGGAAGCGCCGGCTGCTGCGCTCGCGGTGGTTCGCCGGTACTGCGTTTGGTGTGGTGGTGGCGGTGGTGGTGACGGGTGCGGTGTTGTATCCGGGGTTTAAGACCACTGAGGTTGAGTTGAATGATGGTGGCGTCTGGGTGGTGTCCAAGACCAAGAATGCTGTGGGGCGCCTTAATTATCCTTCGCGGGTGTTGGATGGTGCGGTGACGCCGGCGTCGACGACGTTTGATGTGTTGCAGCATGCCGGTGAGGTGTTTGTTGATGATGCGACTGGTTCGACGTTGAATCAGGTGTCGCCGGCGAATAT